>CAZDJL010000001.1:0-22330 GCA_964505745.1 uncultured Desulfovibrionaceae bacterium
GATCGATCACCAGGCCGGGCAGATAGTCTCCCTCGGCGTGAACAAGCCGGTAGCAGGGGTGATCGAACAGGGTTTCCCGCAGGGAGAGGGCGTTTTCTATGCGCTGTTCAAGCTGTTCCGCATCAAATGGAGCGTCCCGCTTAGGGCTGACCATACGGGCTGCAATCAGTGAGGCGGGGTTGGCGTAGGCCGTGCCCAGGGGGTTGCCGCGGCTGTCGGCGATATTTACAAACTCTCCGGGTTCAAGCCCTTTTAGCGGGGTTTTACTGGTGTCTACCTCATTGCTGAACACCCAGAGGTGCCCGGCCCGGATGCGCCGTTCTTCGCCTTTTTTCAGAATCAGTTCTTTCATGGTCTGGCTAGTAGCCTACTTGCCGGAGAAAAGCAATCTGAAGTTGGAGCATTTTAAGCTTGAATGGCGGCTTTTGGCAAAACGCTCTGGCCTTGCCCCGCCAGCCCCGCAAACGAAATGAACCGCCCCGTGAAGGGGCGGTTCTGACTGTTTTTGCGGGTTCAATTGCGGGGTTAGTAGCGGTAGTGTTCCGGCTTGTACGGGCCGTCAACCTGCACGCCGATATAGTCGGCCTGCTCCTTGCTGAGCACGGACAGTTTCGCGTTCAGGCGGGCGAGGTGCAGGCGGGCCACTTCCTCGTCCAGGCGTTTGGGCAGGGTATACACGCGGGGTTTCTGGCCCCTGTGGGTTGCAAGATCCAGCTGCGCCAGCACCTGGTTGGTGAAGCTGGATGACATTACAAAGCTGGGGTGGCCTGTGGCGCAGCCCAGGTTTACCAGACGGCCTTCGGCAAGAACAATGATGGAGCGCCCCGAGGGCAGCAGCCATTTGTCCACCTGCGGTTTGATGTTGAACCGCTTGCAGGCCGGGTTTGTTTCCAGGAAATTCATGTCGATTTCATTGTCAAAATGCCCGATGTTGCAAACAATGGCTTCGTTTTTCATGGCCAGCATGTGTTCTCCGGAAATGACATGGTAGTTTCCGGTGGCGGTGACGAAAATGTCGGCAATTGGCGCCGCCTCTTCCATGGTGGTTACTTCATAGCCTTCCATGGCGGCCTGAAGCGCGCAAATAGGATCGATCTCGGTTACCAGCACGCGTGCTCCGAACCCGCGCATGGACTGGGCGCAGCCCTTGCCCACATCTCCATACCCGCAAACCACAACCGTTTTGCCCGCCACCATGGTGTCGGTTGCCCGTTTAAGGCCGTCCGCAAGCGATTCGCGGCAGCCGTACAGGTTGTCGAACTTGGATTTGGTGACCGAGTCGTTTACGTTTATGGCCGGGAAAAGCAGGGAGCCGTCTTTCTCCATCTGATAAAGGCGGCCCACACCGGTGGTGGTTTCTTCGGAAACGCCGATTACCTTGGAGCCGATGGCGGACCATTTGCCGGGGTTTTCCTTCAGCGACAGGGCCAGGCGGTCCATAACAATGCGAAGTTCCTTGTTCTGGTATTCCTGATCAAGCAGGGCGGGATTTTTTTCCACTTCACAGCCTTTATGGATGAGCAGTGTGGCGTCCCCCCCATCGTCAACAATCAGGTCCGGGCCGGAGCCGTCCGGCCAGGTAAGCGCCATTTCAGTGCACCACCAGTAGTCTTCCAGAGTTTCTCCCTTCCACGCGAAGACCTTTGCCATGCCGCTTTCGGCAATGGCGGCTGCCGCCTGATCCTGAGTGGAGAAAATGTTGCAGGAGGCCCAGCGCAGATCGGCCCCCAGGGCGTGCAGGGTTTTAATCAGCATTGCGGTCTGGATGGTCATATGCAGGGAACCGGTGATTTTAAACCCTTTAAGGGGTTTTTTTTCACCATATTTTTTTATCAGTTCCATCAGGCCGGGCATTTCGTTTTCGGAAAGCTGCATTTCCTTGTGCCCCAGCTCGGCCAGGGAAGGATCGGCAATTTTGTGCGGCATGGAAAGGTTCAGTTTTTCCGCGCGGCCCGCGTCTGGTTTTTGTGACATGGTTTTCTCCTTAAATTTTACATAAAAATCAGTTCTGGCGTCTGGCCAGAAGAATCACTGCCTCAAGGCCGCTTTGCAGCCGGTATTTATTTGTGGCTATCAGGTTGAAGTCCGGCATGGCCCTTTCAAGGTAGGGCAAATCAAAACCAAGCCAGCGGTCGCCGTATTTTGAACGCATGTTTTCGCTTTCATGTTTCAGAAAATCGGCAATAATCAGGCTGGCTCCAGGTTTCAGCACCCTTCCGGTTTCTCTCAGGGCCGCCCCCGGGTCTTCCAAATGGTGCAGCACCATGCTGAGCAGGGCGAAATCCGCCTCCCGGTCGGCCAGGGGCAGGTGCTCAAGCTCGCCTATGCGCAAAGACACCCTGTCTCCAAACGGAGCGAGGCGGCGGCGGGCCAGCTCCAGCATGCGGGGAGATCCGTCCACGCCAATCACCTGCTCCGATTTTTGCAGCAGGCACTCCAGCGCGTGACCCGTTCCGCAGCCCAGATCAACGGCGCGCCTGTTTTGCGGAACAAGCTCCATAATGGCGGCGGTCAGGTTGAACCCGGCGAGAATTTCCCGGCTGATTTCATCCCAATCCTCCGCGATGGAGTTGAAGAACTGGCGGGATTGAATCGCCCTTTCCTGAACTATTCCGGCAGCAAGCGAAAGGTCTGACTTTATGACTTCCGCAAGATCGGAGCCGGATTTCAGAAAAGGCTCGACAGCCAGCCAGAATTTTTTCGCTTCCCCTTCCCTGGGCAAAGAGTAGAACACCCATAGCCCATCGCGCCGGAACTGCAGCATCCCGGCATCGCTAAGTATTTTAAGATGCCTGGAAATGCGCGATTGGCCCATGCCCAGCAGGCTTACCAGCTCGTTGACGCTAAGCTCGTAAACCGCCAGAACCGCCAGCAGGCGCAAGCGGGTTTCATCGGCGAGGGATTTGAACAAAGTGAGGGCTGACATATCTTTCTCATCAATATCAAGAATGTTAGATGGATATATATAAGGTTTTCTTGATATGGTCAACCGGCGCAGGAATGCTCTTTATGGCAAGTTTTGCTTGCCCTGCCTGCAATAGAGAGATAGAAAAGAGGAATATGGGGCATAAACCAAAAAAGAGAATATGCGAGACTGCGGCAAGCAGCTCGGAGCTGGTGGACAGCTTCCTGGCCGCCCACCCCAGAGGGCCTGCGTCCGGGCTGATTGAACTTTGGCGGCACTGGGAAATGGTGATGGGGCCAGAGCTTGCTGCTCTGGCTTTTCCGCTTGGCGCGAAAGGGAACATCTTGCTTGTTGGCGCGGAAGACAATTTTGTTTTACAGGAACTTTCTTTTTTAAGCCCGGAAATACTGGAGCGCGCCAACGCTTTCATGGAAACGGAATATTTCGTAAAGGTGGAGCTTGGGCTGCTGCAGGGCCGGGCTACCCTTGATGCGGTCATGCCGCTTATTGACGGGCGCAATAAAACAGTTGGAGAGTCCCTGCGCCGGGCAGCGGCTGGTCCGGCCCCCGGGCCTTTGGGCAAACTTGATATTGCCCCGGATTCCCTGCTGGGGAAACTTTACTGGAAATATGTGGGGCGGTTTGGCAAGAGGGACGGATGAAATTTTCATCCTTTAGCGGAGCGGAGTTGTCTGGGGCGTTTCGTGTTTGAAGCGCCCGGAAAAGTAATAAAATCTTTGCTGTTAAGTGGGTGCAGGCGGGGTTGCCTGCCGCCAGGCGGCTGCGCCATGCGTGAGCCGCTTCAAACGAACCGCCAGCAGGAAAGCTATGTCTCACAACATAAAACAACTATACAGACCCAATATTGAGCATTTGCAGGCGCTTTGCCATAAGGACGAGCGTTGGCTGATTCTTGTTATGGCCGATCCTGACGCCATTGCGTCCGCAATCGCTTTGCGCAGGTTGCTCACGCACAGGGTGGAGGAAGTGGCTTTTGCCCGGATCAACGAAATCAAGCGTCCGGACAATTTATCCATGCTCGCCTACCTGCGGGTGAAAATGCCCATGTTCACCAGGGAGATGCTTGAAAAATACGACCGCTTCGCGGTGGTGGATTCTCAGCCGGGGCACCATGCGGAATTTGAGGGTATTTCTTTTTCCGTTGTAATCGATCATCATCCGGTTACGGAAATATTGAATTCTCCTCCGGACGCGCTGATAGACGTGCGCCCCAACTATGGAGCGTGCAGCACCATTCTGATGGGCTATTTGAAGGCGGCCAGGGTAAGGCCGGGCAAAATGCTGGCCACGGCCATGCTTTACGGCATCAGGGTGGACACCGGCAATTTTTCGCATAAAACAACCGTGGCCGACATGCGCGCCTTCCAAACCCTCAGCAAACTGGCCGACCAGGAAAAACTGCTCAGAATAGCGCGCAACGAGTTTTTCATGCCCTGGATAAAACCTTTCAGCGAAGCCCTGAACTCGATACAAAGCATTGGGGCGGGCAAGTTCATCTTTTTTAATGATGTGCCGAACGCCGATTTGCTGGTGCTTACCGTTGACTTCCTGATGCGCATTCATGAAGTGCGCTGGGCGGCTGTGGCGGGAGTGGAAGGGGACCATCTGGTGGTTTCGCTTCGAAGTGACGGCGTATACAATGTGGGCAAGCTGGCCGAGACGGCCCTGGGCGAATTCGGCACTGCAGGGGGCCATCATACAATGGCCAGAGCGGAAATTCCGCTTAAAAACATCCCCGATGAAAATTTGGGGCAGTTTGTGATTAACCGTTTGCGCCAGAACCTCAAACGCAAAAAAACAGGAACCAGAAGCGCCCCCAACGGTTCAGCGCCCAAGGCAAGCTGATTTTGAAAAAGCTGATTTTGAAACGCCGTGTTTTGAAGCCGGAGGCCGCGACAGATTTTTGGCGGTATTTTATGGGCACGGCCAGCGTGCAAGCCTGTTTTGCGGCCCGCCGGAAGTTTTTCAAGGCGGGAGGAGCTTCATCCTTGAAATGCCCTAAAGAACCAGGTCGAGCCCCGGCAGGGTGAAGTGCCTGGGGCCGCGCAAACGCTCTTTAACCCTGCGGTATGCCTCGGGGCTCACTCCAAATCTGAATTCCCACAAGCAGCAGCTTTTGCCGGCCGAACAATGCCGGACTTCATCCCGTTCGTTCGCGCAACAGGCCATGCACTGCCTGCGCACGGCGCGCAGTGGGCGCAACGGCAGCCCCGGCTGGTCCGGGCGGTTTGCGGGGTCGTTCAGGCGGAACAAATACAGGGGGCATGACTCGTCTTCGCAATTGTCCACCGCTTTGGGCAGCCGGCCCTGGCACTCCAGGCAGAAATGGCGGATCGCCTGCCTGCATTTTTTCTCTGCTGCAAGAACCGCCATGTTTTCAGCGGAACCGGAGGCCCCCTTGTTTTTGGGAGTTTTAGGCGGCGTGGCCTGTTTTTGCCCGCCCAAGGTGAAAGGCTTTGCCTGGCCCAAATTGAGAATCAAATTGTGCGGCTGCGCAATTATTTTGTCTGACATGAAAAAACCACTGTCTGAATTGGGGGATTACTCTTCCTGGGCGCGCTTATGCGCATCGGCCAGTTCCTCTTTTTTTTGAGCCTCGCGCACGGCGTCTTTGATCAAGCCCTGAATGGCCCGCACAACGTCCTGATCCAGGTCCACAAAGCTGAGCCCCATCAGGGCGTTTTCCATCCATGCCACTTCGGCTATTGCATTTATGTATTGTTCCGCGTCATTCTCGTAGAATTTGAAAAAACCGGGCATGAACTTGTTCAGCCTGGGCACATGTATTCTTATTTGAAGGCGGTCTCCCTGGCTGAAAGTTTTTGCTGCTTCCACGCAAATGCCTCCGGCGCTGATGTCGGAAATTCTGGCTTCCGCAAAGGGCTCGCTGGACATGGGAAATTGGAGCCTTTTAAACTGAATGTAGTAATTTTTGGGGAGACGGGAAAATTTACGTTGTTCTAAGGTTTCCATGGCACCTCCATAATGTTGGACAATTTTATGAACATGTCTGAACGCTTATCATAAAATGACGGAGGGAGAAAGGCAAAAATATTTTATTCAGGCCTTCCGTTCAGAGTGTTTTAATTTTGAAGTAGTGCCTTTAAAATGTTTCGGCGTTGCGAAATTTGTTTCGCAACGCGAGCGGAGCGTGCAGCGCCGCGCACGGGGCACGCATTTTGCCGGAAGTGCCCGGTCGGCGTTAGAATGCTCTAATTTTCAGTTCCTGCGGGTAAAATTTCCCCATCTGGGCTATTTATGTCTTGTTGCACCTTGAGAATATATTCCAGAAGTTTTTTCCCCTCTGTAAAGTCCGGGTCCAGTTTCACAATCAGCAGCGCAGTGCGCTCTGCCTTTCTCCAGTGCTGCCATTCAACATAAAGGCGCCCCAGGTTGAACAGAAGGCCCACATCCTTGCCGGCCATTTCCAGGGCTTTTTTGTAATATTTTTCGGCGGTTTCATAGCGCTCCATCTTGCGCAGCGCAATTCCCACCCGGTTGTAAAGATCAATGGCATCAGGATTGGCGTGAAGCGCTTTTGACAGATATTCGAACGCCTCTTCATAGCACCCGCTGTTCAGATACTGTTCGCCGATAGCCGCAAGAAGGTCCTGGTCATCGCCAAATTCCTTGGTTATCTGGTCGTGAACTTCAGCCGCTTTTCCCACCTCCTGGTTGTCAAGGAATTTCTGGGCTTCCGCCAGCATCCTGTCGCGCCGCTCTTCCAGCAGCTTAAGGCTTTCCGCCGCCTGCTCGTGCACCTCCCCTTCCAGAAGATCGAGCAGTTGCTGAGTTGTTTCCGCCAGCGAATCTTCCTCTCCGGGCGTGTACGCTATGGCCAGGGGGAATTTTTTCCGCACTTCCTCATTGTTGGCCAGCCAGCCTACCGCATCTGACACCAGAGTTTCAAGCTCGGAGCGTTCGTTCTTAATCAAGGAAGTGCGCATGATGGTTTGCAGGCCGCTGTGCAGCGCCTGAACAGCCGCCAGAACGCGGCCTTTTCGGACCATCAGCTTGACTTCGCTTAGCTGTTTCCTGGTTTTGCTTAGTTCCGCCGATGACATTGCCTTCCCCTCCCGATTTTGTAGATTTATACAGGATTTTTTCCTGCTAGTAAAATGCGCTCTACTTTGGCAACATCCTCTGGAACATCGACCGCATGGCTTGGCCTGCCTGTAACTGCGACCTTGATGGGGATGCCGTTTTCAAGAAAACGAAGCTGCTCAAGGCCTTCGCGTTTTTCAAGCGGCGAGGGGGGCCAGAAGGTGAATTTTTCAAGTGCGGCCAGGGTGTATGCGTAAATGCCGATATGCCCCAGATATCCTGTTTCTCCTTTTTCAGGGTTGCGCGGGTAGGGAATTGGCGCACGGGAGAAATACAGCGCGTTGCTGTCAAGAGTCAGGGCCGTTTTGACCTTGTTGGGGTTTGCCGCCTCCTCTTCGTTAATCGAATGGGCAAGAGTGGAAACCATGACTCCGGCGTCGGTGAAAAAGGGCTTGAGCAGCGCTGAAATAAATCCCGGATCGAGAGCGGGTTCGTCTCCCTGAATGTTTACCAGCACCGGATTGTGCCCAAGCATGAGTTTTTTCGCCGCCTCAAACACCCGGTCGCTTCCGCTCTCGTGATTGTTTGCGGTCATCACGAATGGAACGTCCAGTTCCTCCGCAGCCCTGGCTATGCGTTCATCGTCAGTTGCCAGCACCACGTCCTCAAGCTCCGGGCACATTTTGGCGCGGGAGTAAACGTGCCAGAACATGGGCTTGCCCAGAATGCTCGCCAGGGGCTTGCCCGGAAAACGGGTTGAGGCGAAGCGGGCGGGAATTATTCCATAGCAGGCGGGTTTGTTCACGATTCAGCTCTTTTGTTTTTAAGGCAAATTAATTTTGAGCCGCTTTTTTCGGCGGTTAACGGCGAAGGTGAATGACCTTGAGTGCATTCTGCACCTTGCCCGCGGGTGAAGTGGATTTGCTTTTTGCGCAATTCCGCCGTCATGCGGAATTGCCGGCCCGCTCCGCCAGGGCCTTTTGCCGGAAGCAGCCTTTTAATGTTAAAATGCTCCAATTGCTTGAGGCTGATGAGTTTATCCGGCAACGAACTCCACCTTGCGCACTGCTTCAAGGGCTTTTTCAAAGTCTTGGTCGCTATGCGCGAAAGAAAGCATGGCGCATTCAAAGGGGGATGGGGCGAGATTAATTCCCATTTCCCGCATCTGGGCATAAAATTGGGTGTACAGTTTTTTGTCCGCCCGGACCGAGTCTTCAAAGTTCCTCACTTCCCCATCGGTGAAGAAAATGGTGAACAGGGATGCGATGCGGTTTATGCGAGCGGGTATCGATTTGAAGTGGAAAACGCTTTCCAGTTCACGGCAGAAATTTTCCACACGCGCTTCCAGGGCCGGGTAATCGCAATTTTTAAGAATTTCAAGAGTGGTTAGCCCGGCGGCCATGGCCAGGGGGTTGCCTGAAAGCGTGCCCGCCTGATAAACGTCGCCAAGCGGGGCCACATGCTCCATTATTTCCCGTTTGCCGCCGTATGCGCCAACGGGAAGCCCTCCTCCAATAATTTTGCCAAGAGTTGTCAGATCCGGGGTGATGCCGAAACGTTTGGCTGCGCCCCCGTAGCTCAGGCGAAAACCGCAGATCACTTCGTCAAAAATGAGCAGGGCGCCGTACTGGTCGCACAGGGCGCGCAATCCGGCCAGAAAACCGGTTTCGGGCAGAACCAGCCCCATATTCCCGGCGGCAGGCTCCACAAAAACCGCGGCAATTGTTTCCGGGTTCGCCTCAAATAGTTTTTTTACCGCATCCAGGTTGTTGTAGGGCGCAAGCAGCGTATCGCCCACAACCGTTTCCGGCACGCCGGGGGTTCCGGGAATGCTCAGGGTGGCGAACCCCGACCCCGCCGCGGCCAGGAAGGCGTCGCCATGCCCATGATAGCAGCCGGTGAATTTTATGAATTTGCTGCGCCCGGTGCAGCCTCTGGCAAGCCGGAGGGCGCTCATGGTGGCTTCGGTGCCGGAGTTGACCATGCGCACCATCTCAATGTGGGGCATGGCCGCCTTTACCGCTTCGGCGAGCCTGACCTCATTTTCGCAAGGGGCCCCGAAGCTCATTCCAAGCCCGGCGGCTTCCACCACGGCGGCAACCACTTCCGGATGGGCATGCCCCAAGAGCAGCGGCCCCCAGGACATAACGAAGTCGGTATACTCATCGCCGTCCACAGACCAGATGCGGCTTCCCGCGCCCTTGCGGATAAACAGGGGAGAGGCTTCCACCCCGTGGCAGGCGCGCACCGGGCTGTTGACTCCTCCGGGGATGGAAAGGCAGGCCTGCTTGAACAATTGATCTGATTTTGCGGAATGTGCGGACATGACGGCTCCAAAATTTTAGAAGTAATTCATGGAGGACTTCTTATATTCCTCCAAAGTTCGCAGCACAAGGGGTTTTTTCAGAGGGTGCGGCGTGACTTCCTGCAGGCGTTTCCATGTTTTTTTCACCCGCTCGTCAAGTTCGCAGGGGGAAGAAGCGTGAAGCATGGTGTAAAGCGAGTAGGGCCAGTCCGGGCAGGGGCTTGGGCGCAGGTAGCAATGGGAGATGAACTTTAAGCTTGCGGCGGCTTCTCCCAGGCTGGCAGCGGTTTCTTCCGGAAAATTTTCCAGGTTCCAGGCGAGCAGGGCGTTTTCCCTGAACCCGGCCTTGCGGTGGTTTATTCCCGCCCCGAAGCGGCGGATGGTTTTTTCCTGCTTAAGCCTTTGAATAAGGGCCATAACCTCTTCTTCGGAACAGCCTGCTTTTCGGGCTATTTCCTCGTAGGGCCTGAGGCAAAGGGGAAGGCCTTCTTCCAGAAGGCGCAGCACTTTCTTTTCCACAGCGGAAAGAGATGGCGATGAGGGAACGTCATGGGGCATGTGCAGGAATTCCTTGTTTGACTTTAGCAATTAATACCTTATTTATTAAAAAGTTGAAACAGCTCTTGCCAAAATGTGCAAAGAGGGGTAAAGAGCCTTTTGCTCTTATTCATCGGAGGAAATAATGAAACAAGATATTCATCCCAAAGTATACAAGGCCCAGATTGTTTGCGCCTGCGGCAATGAAATAGAAGCCCTTTCCTGTCGCGGAGAGCGCGTGCAGGTTGAAATCTGCTCTAACTGCCACCCTTTTTACACCGGCAAACAGCGTTTTGTAGACACTGCGGGCCGTATTGACCGTTTCCGCAAGAAATACGCAAAGTTCCAGAAAGAATCTTAACTTCGCAAATTTTCACACGGCCAACGCAGGGGTATCTTCTCTTGCGTTGGCCGTGTTGTTTTTAACAAAATCGGCCGCATAGGCGCATTGCCTGACCGGAAAATTTTGCCCGCAAGCACGAGTCATATGCAACTGAAGAACTTCAAATCCCTGCTTATCGCTTCCGCGCCCTGCGCGGTGGGCGGGCAGGCTGTGCTTGAAGGTGTAATGATGCGGGCCAACGACCGGCTGGCAGTTGCCGTGCGCTTGCCCGATGGAAACATCGGGGCGCGGAGCATGCCCTGGTTTTCGCTCACCAGCCTTCCTCTTCTGCAAAAGCCGTTTTTGCGCGGCTTTCCCATTCTGCTTGAAACCATGATCAATGGCATCAAGACTCTGAATCTCTCTGCGCGGCTTGCCGGAACGGAGGATGAAGGGGAGATAAAGTCGTGGCATCTTGCGCTTACGCTTTTGTTTTCAATCGGCATGGCCCTGGTTCTGTTTGTGGTGCTGCCGCATCTTTTTTCTGTGGGCATGCAGGCTCTGGGCGTATCCGGTGGGCTTGACTCGCTTTCGTTCCACGCTTGGGACGGCCTGTTCAAGTTTGCCCTGTTCATCGGCTATATTGCCGCCATCTCTTTTTTGCCGGATATTTACCGGGTGTTTCAGTACCACGGGGCCGAGCACAAGACCATTTGGGCTTATGAGCGCGAAATTCCGCTCAGCCCGGCCTCGGCCATCAGGATGAGCCGCCTGCACCCGCGCTGCGGGACTACTTTCCTGCTGTTTGTTTTGTCCATCGCCATTATTTTGCACACGATCATGGTGCCCGCCGGGCTGTTTTTCTGGACGCCCGAGAACCCTGTAACAAAACACGCGGTGGTGATTGTTTTCAAGCTGTTTCTGATGATTCCCATCTCCGCTCTGGCATATGAACTGATCAAGGCTTCCAGCAAGATCAGGCAGCCGGTTGTGGGCACGGCGCTTAAAGCGCCGGGTCTGTTTTTGCAGCTTCTCACCACCCGGGAGCCGGACGAGGGCCAGATGGAAGTGGCTCTGGTGGCCCTGAAGGAAGCTCTTTGCACAGATGCGCCCGAAATTGAAACCCCGGCTTACCAATGCTTGGAGGAAAGCATATCATGCTAGCAAAACTTGAAAGCCTTGAGCAGCAGTTCATCGATCTTGAAAAGCAGCTCTCGGATCCGGAAATAGTCACTGACCAGGAGCGCTACCGCAAGCTGACCAAGGCGCATTCCGACCTTAAGGAAGTGGTTGACGTTTTCCGTAAATATAAGGCAGCCCTGAAAAGCGTGGAAGAAAACGCCGAACTTGCCGAAGACCCCGATCCGGAAATGCGGGCTTTGGCCGAAGAGGAAATCAGGGCCGCCAAGGATCTTTTGCCGGTTCTTGAGGATAAGCTTAAAATTTTGCTTCTGCCTACCGACCCCCTGGATGAAAAGAATACTATTCTTGAAATAAGGGCGGGCACAGGGGGGGAGGAAGCCGCCCTGTTCGCCGCGGATTTGTTCAGAATGTATGCTCGCTATGCGGAAATCAAGGGATGGGGCGTGGAAATTTTAAGCTCGTCTGAAACGGGCAATGGCGGATACAAGGAAATTATTGCGCTTATCAGCGGCAGCAAGGTTTACAGCCGGCTCAAATACGAGTCCGGCACCCACCGTGTGCAGCGTGTTCCCGCCACTGAGTCGCAAGGCCGCATTCATACTTCGGCGGTTACGGTGGCCATTTTGCCCGAGGCCGAGGAAGTGGACGTTGAAATAAAGCCCGAGGATGTGCGTGTGGACGTCTTCCGCTCTTCCGGCCCCGGCGGGCAGAGCGTGAACACAACGGACTCCGCCGTGCGCCTTACCCACCTGCCTACCGGAATTACGGTTTCCTGCCAGGATGAAAAATCGCAGCACAAAAACCGGGAAAAGGCCTTCAAGGTTCTCCGCTCCCGTCTGTTTGAAGCCGAACAGGAGCGCCAGAACCAGGAAATGGCCGCCAACCGCAAGTCCCAGGTTGGTTCCGGCGACCGTTCCGAACGCATCCGCACCTATAATTACCCCCAGTCCAGGGTGACCGACCACCGCATAAACCTTACCATGCATAAGCTTGAGGCCTTTATGTCGGGAGATATTGAGGAAATAACCGATGCCCTGTCGGCCCAGGCCCAGACCGATGCCCTGAAGGAACAGGCTGCCGTTTAATTTTGCCGGGAAGGAGAGCCTTCCCGGTTTTTTCAAGGGCCGGATGTTTTAACAGGCTGTTGGCCCTCCTTCAAAAGCTAAAGCTGGAGCTGCGAAACAAACAACCGTCAAGCGCCGGAGGGGCTTGAAGCCAAACTGCTTCATTGACCGCCTTTTGGCAGCTTTCCAACATGACACATTCCTTTGCAGTGAATTCTTTACTTTCGGCTTATGCTTCCAGGCTTGAAAAAGCCGGAGTGGACAGCCCCGCGCTTTGCGCGCGGATGATTCTTGGCGAAGCTTTGGGCATGAGCAGGGCCGGTCTTCTCGTTCACTCGGATATGGCTGTGGGAGAGGCCGCGCGCGCGGCCTGCGAGAATATGCTGGCGCGGCGCGAAAAAGGCGAACCCATGGCCTATATTCTTGGGCGCAAGGAATTTTACGGGCGTGATTTTGCCGTTCGGCCTGGCGTGCTTGTGCCCCGGCCGGAAACCGAGCTGCTGGTGGAACTGGCGCTGGATAGATTGCCGCTGGATGAAAAGCTGATGTTTGCCGATTTTGGTTGCGGTTCCGGCTGCATTCTTGTTACACTGCTGCTGGAGGCGCGGAACTGGCGGGGCGTTGGGGTGGATATTTCAAAATCCGCCCTTGAAGTAAGCCGCGAGAACATTGGCGTTCATAAGGTCGCAGACCGGGCGGGGCTGCTTGATGCCGATTTTGCGAAAAATCCGTTTCAGGGGGAGTGCTTGGATTTCATTGTAAGCAACCCTCCCTATATTTCCAGTGAAGACTACAAAGCTCTGGGCTTTGAGGTGAAGGATTTTGAGCCGAGGCTCGCCCTTGAGTCCGGCCCGGAGGGGCTGGATCATCCCCGGCAGGTTGTTGAGGCCGCGGGCAAAATTTTGAAGCCAGGCGGCTGGCTGTTCATGGAAATAGGTTCGGAACAGGGCGAAGCGGCCATGGGCCTGTTTTCCGAAAAAATATGGGCCGGGCCTGAACTGGTTGCCGATTTGGCCGGATTGGACAGAGTTGCGGCCGCGTGCAAACGCTAAGGTGAACAGGCAGTTTTGCTCAGGCAATTAACGCTTGAAATAATCTTTCAATGCTAAAATGATCTGGAATGGGGTTTTGTTTGAACTGTAGGAATTTGAAATGACACCGACCCTGCTCCATGTCCCGCAATCTTTCGCTCTGGCCGGGGCCCTTGTTCTGTTCGGCCTGATTTTATGGCTGCTTGGGAAAGAGCGTCCCTTTCTTGTTCTTTTTCTTCTATTTACGGTCTGCCGGGTGCTTGGCAGCGCGGATCTTCTGCTTCTGGGCTGGCCCCAGGCCTGGCTGGGGTGTGTGCTGGGCGCGCTTAAAGACCTGCTGTTCATGACGCCGTTTTTTCTGCTTTCGCATTACCGCTGGGCCAGGATGGCCGGGGCATTTTTCGCGACCGGTCTGGCTTTTTTGAGCGTGGTCGATGTAGTTAGCATAAATGAGACTTTTTCCCGCCTTGAGCATGTGTTGTTTGAAAATGTGGACATGGCCTCCATGTTCATCAGAGTGGATTTTTTGTTGATTGGGCTTGGGGCCATTGGCGGAGGGCTGCTTGTTTTTATGCTTCTGTTCCGCCGCCAGCGGCAGGGCCGGCCGCCTTTGTTCCGGCAATTTCTTCTTACAGGGATATGCCTTTTCAGCTTTGCGTTCAATTTCACTCCCCAAATTCCTGAAACCGGGGACTACCTGACCGATGAGCTGAACATGGAACGTAACGCGGCTTTGGTGGTAGTGGCGGATTCCTCCGTGCGCAACTTGGTGAAAGAGGCCCTGATGCCGCCGCCCACGGAGACAAGGCCCATATATGAATATTCGCCGGACGAGGCGGCGCTGCTTGAAGGCTGGGGCGTGCTTGACAAAAAACAGGCCAACCCCAGAAAAAAAGCCGCCTATAAGCGGGTTATCTATGTTTTCATAGAGTCGCTCTCCTATGACTTTTTGCAATGCAAGCTTCTGGAGCGGGGCGCCTGCACCATGCCGTTTTATTTCTCGCTGCTGAACGATGAGAAAAATGTATATTTGAGCAACTATTATTCCTCGTCCTTCACCACAGACGAAGGCATTTACGCCGCATTCGCCTCCCGCCCCGACTTCGCCGGAGACGATTTCACCGGAAGGCCGGTGGAAACAATATTCAGCCTTGCGGCGAAACAGGGCTATAAATCGGCTTATTTCATGGGTGCGAGCGTATATTTCCGCAGCAAATTCAAAACTTATCTGAACACCATGCATGTGGATGAGATATACGGCCTTGAGCAGACCATGGGCCTGCCCCCTCAGGAGCACAAATTCCAGTGGGGCGACACGGACGGGCGGATTTTTGAAAAAGCGCTCCTCTGGCTGAAGGAAAACAAGGACAGCCCGAGCATCACGATTATTTGCACAATCAACACCCATCCGCCTTTTTTCAGCGAGCATGGCGTTCCTCCCGGGGTGGCGGATACGCCGATTACGCGCGCTTTTTACAGCACCGACCAGTCTTTGAAGAATTTTATGGAAGAGCTTGAGAAATCCGGGCTTATGGACAAGAATACATTGCTGATAATCGGGGCAGACCACCAGATTACCCACGGCGGAGATCTGGCGCGCGGGCATTTGCCGGAAAACAAATTTGGGAACCGGCATATTCCCCTGGTGATGGTCAGCAAAAATCATAAGCCTCTGGCTAAAATAAATAAAGACGCCCGCGCTTCGGCCATTGACATGGCGCCCACCCTTGGCGATCTTCTGGCCCTGCCCGAGCAGCCCAGCTATTATGGGAAAAGCCTGTTTATTCCAGACAAACGCTATGATTTGGCAATGACCCGCGGCGGGCTGTTCTTTTTTGGAACGGACGAAATGAGCCTTTCATTCGATTTGCGCTTCAGCCCGGAGGGAGACAGCGAGAGCGCCCTGTATAAATGGTATTTCAACAAGCAGCAGGATTATTTGCGGCCGGAGTAGGACATTTTAACATTTAAAGCTTGCTTCCATGACATGCTCCAACGGCGCGGGCAGCTCTGCCGGCACCGCAGGCGGACAATTTTATAATCAAAAACATTTCCGCTGGCTCCATTATTCCGCCCACCCCAAAAGCGGACAATTCCACAGAACAACGGAATTGCACAAAGAAGCAAAACGGCTTTATTCGCAGGAAAGGCGCAGGGTGCGCCAAAGGCCCCGTTCTTTGCCGCCGTTAAGCCCCACAGGCGGCGTTTTAAACCTAACCCGCCTTGGGGGAAACCCCTCAAACGCGCGATCAGGTGAACAGGTCCGGATCGTTCGGCGTGCGGTCCCAGTGGATTTTGCCGCGGGATTTCTTTAATTTGCGCAGCATCACATATACCGCGCCAGGGCCGCCATGCTTGGGCAAGGCGGTGCAAAAGGCCAGCACAACCCGTTTAAACGGCTCTTGGGGCAGCCATTCTTCCAGCTTGCTGCGCAAAATTCCGCTGCCGTCGGGCGAATTTTTGCCCCGGCCGGTAATAATCAGCACTGTGCGCTTGCCGGTCATGTAGCTTTGCTTGATGAAGGCGACCAGGCCGTCGAATGCCTGGGCCGAATTGAGGCCGTGCAGATCGAGGTGGGCTTCGTAGCTGTATGCGCCCGCCCGGAGCTTGCCGATAATTGCCGGGTCTACCCCAAGCACATGCCCTTCCATATATTCTTCGGTAAATGCCAGCGAAAATTCAATTTTGCCGTCAACAAAGTCTTGCAGCGGGTTGTCGGGGGCGGACGGAACGGCGGATGTTGGCGGTTTCGGCACAACCTCCCGGCCTTTGCCGGACAGGGGAGCCACCTGCTGCATGGCCAGCGTGAAATCCTCTTCCTCCTCAAACACGGCCCGGCCGGGATTGTCCGGCTGCTGCAGGGGTGCGTTCGGGGCCGAACCGGTTTTTTCCGGGTGGCTATTGGCGGAGGCGAGGTACTCTTCAAGCATCTTGTCTTCCTGCTTGCGGTCGTGCCCTATATTGGCAGGTTCCGGTTCGGAAGCGTCATTTGCCTTTATTTGCGCCATAAGCCCGGCCATGCTTCCGAAAGCTTCGGACGGCAGAGGGCGGTTTGCGGGGGCGTTCTGCTTTTGGGAGGGCTTGGGGGCCTCTTCTTCCTGCCTGGCAAAAGAGGCTGTTTCCTCGGTCCATTCCAGCGGCCAGGGGGCGCTTTCTTCTTCAGCGCTGCGTGCGGGGGTAATGGGTTGTGCGGGGGCGGCCCTGGATGGGCCTTTTAGTTTTTCCACCCCTCCCAGGTTCATCAGGTCGGAAAAGTAGTCTGAATCAGCGTTGCCGCCTTCATTGCCGGAGGCCTGCTGCCCCTTGCCCGTTTTTGTCAGGTTTCGGTTCCGGGAGTAAGAATTGTCGCGTCCCTGGCGCTTTTCTTTGGCGAAAAGGGATTTGTCTATGGCAAGAAAAGGGTTGTCCGCATCTGGAGGGTTTTTTTTGCTGCTCATTTCGCTGCTCCCGCGCCAAGGCGCCCGAACCCAGGTATGGCGGTTTTCCGCTCAATCAGATACAGGGCCAGGGTGGCCGCGCTGGTAATGGCCAGATAGTACGCGCCCAGAACCAGGTATACTTCGGTATACTTGTATTCCTGGGCGGCAAGCCCGACCGCCTCGCCAGTGAGGTCCATCATTACTATTGTGCTTGCCAGAGATGAATATTTTATAAGATAAATCACTTCATTGCCGCAGCCGGGCAGGGCGCGGCGCAAGGCCTGGGGAATTACCACCCACAGCACGGTTTTAAGGGTGGAAAAACCAAGCGCGTGGGCGGCCTTGATCTGGCCCTGGTTTATGGACATAAACGCGCCGCGGATATATTCGGCCTGATAGGCCGAGGTGCAGAGGGTGAAGCTGATTACCCCGGCCGCATACGGATCGAACCGGATGCCTATGCTGGGCAGGCCGTAATAGATGATGAATATCTGAACGAGCAGAGGAATCCCGCGCACCAGGGTCACGTGCAAATCCAGCAGGCGGCGGATGCGCGGCGGGGCGAAAACCCTTCCCGCGCCTATGGCCACGCCCAGCAGAAAGCCCAGAAGAATTGACGGCACAATCAGGGAGAGGCTTACCCAAAGCCCCCGGTTCAACACCGGAATTACTTTGTCCCAGACATAACCCAGGTCAAAGGTAAACGTCGCGGCGTCGATGTTGCTGAAAAAATCTAAAAGGCCGTCCATCTCTTTCTCTGTCTTTGTTTAACTTCCGGACTCCAGGCTGGGGGCGCACGTGGAATTGCCTCCCATCTGATTCAAGGAGAGGCAGAAATCCTGGGTGCGCGTTCCGGCCCCCGGGGCGAGCAGTTCGGCCGGGGAGCCCTGCTCCACAATGCGCCCCTTTTCCATAAAAATTATTTCCGTGGCAAGGGCCTGGGCAAAATCCATCTGGTGGGTGGCGAGAATCATGGGCATGCCCCCCGCGGCGAGCTTGCGGATAACGGACACCACCTCGCCCACCAGTTCCGGGTCCAGGGCCGATGTGGGCTCGTCCAGAAGAATTACTTTGGGGTCCATGGCCAGCGCCCTGGCAATGGCCACGCGCTGCTTCTGGCCGCCCGAAAGCTGGGCCGGGTAATGGTCGGCCCTGCGGGCGAGACCCACCCGGTCCAGCTCATGCATGGCCCTGGCGTGAGCTTCTTTTTTGCAAAAGCCTTTCACCTTGCGCAGGGCTATGGATACGTTGTCTTCCGCAGTCAGGTGGTCGAACAGGTTGAAATCCTGAAAAATCATGCCCACTTCCTGGCGCATGGCGCAAAGCGCCCGTTTGTTGTTGCCGTCCACCAGCTTGCCTTCAAGGTATATTTCACCCTTGTCGGGGCGGATCAGAAAATTCATGCACTGCAGGAAGGTGCTTTTACCGCCCCCCGAAGGGCCGATAAGGACTTTTGTTTCGCCTGCGCCCACCCCAACGGACACATCGTGGAGGATTTCCTTTTCCGCGAATGATTTGTGCAGGCCTTTGGCAAACAGTAGGTATTTTTCAGGACTCATAGTAAACCTTTATGCATGGGAATAGCCGGGAATTCTGATTTTGCGCTGCAGTTTGCGCAGGCCCCACAGGCCGATGATGGTAATCACCAGATAAATGACCCCAGCCAGGATATAAATGGCCAGGGCGAGATTGCCGTTGGCAATGGCAAGCCCCTTGGCGTAGGACATGATTTCTTTGCAGCCCACTGCGTAGGCCAGCGCCGAGTCTTTAAGTATTATTGAATATTCGTTCGACCAGCCCGGAATGGAAATTCGCAGGGCCTGGGGCATGATTATGGAGCGGATGGCCTGGAAATCGGTCATGCCCAGCGCGCGCGCTCCTTTTAGCTGGCCCGCGTGGATGGCTTGCAGCGAACCCCGGAAAATTTGCGACTGGTAAGCGGTGGAGGTCATTCCCATAATCAGGATTACAGCCAGGATTTCATTGAAGTGGAAGTTGAGCATCCAGAACAGGCCGAAGAAAATCAGGTAAAGCAGCACCAGAATGGGGGTGCCTCTGAAAAACCACACATAAAGGCTGACCAGCCAGCGGACGGGCCGGGGGCCGTATACCTGCGCCATGCTCATGGGAAGGCCGAAGGCAAGTCCGAAGAACATCGCCCCGGCAACCACCACAATGGTTATTCCCGCGCCCTTGAAAAGCACGGGCAGCAGTTTCAGCAAAAGGGCGAGGTTGTCCCCCAGGTTGGCAAAAAAATCAGGCATGGTTTCAAACATTGATAAAAACCGGACCGGAGCCCCGTTTTTGGCGGGGCTCCGCGATTAGCAATTAATAGTCTTCAGGCTTGAATTCCTGAATATTGTGCTTGGCTTTGATTTCTTCCCAGTAGGGGTCTGCCTTGAGCAGCTTGTAGCCTTCGTTTATCAGCTTGAGCAGTTCCTTGTCTTCCTTGCGCACGGCAACGGCGAAGCTGGTGGCGTCTCCGTAAGGAGCGAGGATTTTGACCTTGCGGCCCTGGGCAATCGCTTCCATGGCGCTTACATCGTCAGTGCCGATAACCTTCACGCGGCCGTTGATCAGGTCTTCAATCGCCATGGTCTGGTTGTCGTAATATTTCAGGTTGTAGTTCCAGTTGTTGGCTTCCTTGTTTTTTTCAAGCCATTGGGCTTCGGAAGTGCCGCGCTGGATGCCGAGGTCCATGTTGCCGCTGAAAACTTCTTCCTTGGTAAGCTTGGTGTCGGGCAGCACAACCAGAACCGGCGAGGAGCGGTAATAGGGGTCGGAGAAGTTGACTTCCTTGGAGCGTTCTTCATTTACGCTCATGCCGGAGCAGACCATGTCAATGCGTTTGGTTTTGAGGCTGGGGATGATGGTGTTCCAGTCCATGGGACGGTGCTCTACCTTGAAACCCATTTTTTTGGCAATCCAGTTCATGGCGTCAACGTCAAAGCCTGCCGGGTTGCCTTCATTGTCCATGTAAGCAAAAGGAGGAAAGCTTTCATCAATTCCGTTGATGTAGGTTTTCTCCTTGGAAAAAGCTGGAGTGGCGGACATCATGCCCACGACGGCCAAGGACAAGGCCATGGCAATGCCTGCGAAAAGAGTTTTTTTCAACATGTCAGTCTCCTGTTTTTAAGAGGCCGCACCGGCCTCCTCTTTCATGGGTGGTTGGGTTTTACCCTTGGAAGCGGGGTGGAACCAATCGTCAAAGTCAATGTTCTTGACTATCAGAAAAGCGCCCTTGGGGGAAGCAGAAAAAAAGCCGCATGCCCGAAATCTGCAAAGGGGCCTGCTGCGCCTGTAGCGGGCTTTGTGGCGGCGAATGCGCTCAACTTCACAAAAAGGCTTATGCCTGTTAAAAAGCAAGGGATGAACAAAAAACCCGCAAGACTGGATTTGCTGGCCCGAAGCGCGGGCGCTGTTTTGGGGATGGGCATTTTTTTCTTTGCCTGGGCCGGGGCTGCCCGGCCCGGAGAGCCGGTTCTGGCCGGGTTTCCTGCGGCTGGAGACTATCATAGCCTGGTTGTTGACGGCAGCGCCAATTTGTGGGCCTTGGGGGATAATTCCTTTGGCCAGGCAGGTTTGGGAGCTTTGCCCACAGCCCTTTACCCTGTTTTGGTTATGAAAAACGTGAAAACCGCGCTGGTCAGCCACAGTTCAAGCTACGCCATTTCATTTGATGGAACTCTCTGGGCCTGGGGAGACAACCGTGAAGGGCTGCTTGGAACAGGCGACACTGCCGTTCGTAGCGTACCGGAACCCCTGCTTGGCAGGGTGACCGGCATTTCCGTTTCAGGAAGGCATGCGCTGGCGGTGGACGAGTCTGGCGCGGTGTGGGCTTGGGGTGAAAATTCCTTCGGGCAATTGGGCAACGCCTCGCGCGCCAACTCGCCCGTTCCTGTAAAAGTGATGGAGGGCGCTTCCCAGGCGCTGGCCTGCAAAGGTTTTTCCTTGGCCATAGGCAGGGAGAACACGCTTTGGGCCTGGGGAGACAACCGCAGCGGGCAGTTGGGAATCACTTTTCCAGAAGAAAGCGGGAGGTGGATGGACAAGCCGCATCCCGTGCTGAGCAATGTTTTGAAGGCTTCGGGCGGCGAGGGGCACGCGCTTGCCCTGCGCACGGACGACAGCCTTTGGGCCTGGGGCGGAAATGACTCCGGGCAGGTTGGCGACGGAGGGTTTGAACTGCGCCTTGCGCCCGTAAAGATCATGGACGATATTGCGGACATGGCTTGCGGCCCCAGGCACAGCCTGGCCCTGGACAGGGATGGGCGGCTTTGGGGGTTTGGCAGCAACCATTACGGCCAGCTTGGGCTGGGCGGCGTTGAAAATACCCCTAAGCCCATGCCTGTTCTTGAGGAAGTGGATCAGATTTTTGAAGCTGAAACATATTCCCTTGCGCTGGACAAACACGCCCGGCTCTGGTTCATGGGTTTTTTGAGCTCTCCCGACGGGCTTGGGACGGAAGCTGTTTCCTCAAAGACCCCCCAGCTCGTGAGCGAGAAGGTGGAAACGGCGGCCGCCGGAGCGAACCATGTTTTATTCATCAAGGAAGACGGCAGCCTGTGGGGGTTTGGCAGCAACAATTTTGGCGAACTTGGGGTAATGCCTCTGGAGTTCATGAAAAAACCGGTAAAAATTTCCTTTCAGAGGGGAAAGGCCGAAACTCCCCAATAATACTTGATTTCACCGCGCCTTGCCTGTAAGAAGAAAACAGGAGACCAGAAACTATGTTGATTCGATGTCCCGAATGTCAGTTTTCCCGCACTCTGGATGAATCCAAGATTCCATCAACCGCTCAGATAGCGACCTGCCCGCGTTGCAAGGCCCGTTTCCATTTCCGCAACCTGGAAGAAGGGCAAGAGGGCGGCTCCCGGCCGCTTGGGGATGAAGGGCAGCAGTTTCAGGAACCCCGGCCGGAAGAGTTTTTTGATGAGCAGAGGCATGCTTCACCCGAAGCCGGGGCCGGTAAAGGCGAGGAGCCTCATCTGCCCGGCGGCGGGGACGCGCGGGGCCCCCGCAAAGAAGAAAAACCGCGCGATTTGTGGGATCATATCGCCTCTTTGGGTGAAAAATGGGATCAGCACAAAACCGCGCACGGTCATTTTCAGGGAGACAATTTTGAAGAAGGCGCCAGGGCGGGAATTGTTCCCTGGGAGCATCCCGAACAGTTCGGGCTGGCTGGCGGATTTTTCAAGACGGTCATGCGGGTGCTTATGCGGGGCAAGCTTTTTTTCTCCTCCATGCCGCAAAATTCCCGCATTGGCAAACCTCTGGCGTTTTATTTCCTGGTCATCGCCCTGCATTTTATGGTCAGCTTCTTCTGGATTTATCTGTTCAGCCAAAACGCCGAAGTGGCCGCCAGCCTGGAGCAGTTCCATATGGCCATAAGCCAGACAAGCATTTTGCAATTGCTGGTTTTTATCCCGATTAACGCCGCCCTGACTCTGGTTATGCTCGGGTTTACCTTCTCGCTGGTGTTTCGCCTGGCAGGGGTGAAGGGGGTGAGCCTCCTTCGCAACCTGCGCATTTTGTGTTA
>CAZDJL010000002.1:0-12120 GCA_964505745.1 uncultured Desulfovibrionaceae bacterium
AGGTCCAGGCGGCCGCTGATCAGGATGATTGCGGGCAAACTGAGAACCAGGACCAGCGACCCCAGGGAGACGTATTTTTTCCAGGCGATGACCAGAATGCAAAGAGAGGCGGCGATAATTATCTGGGCCGGAGCCAGGCAAAGGAAGACCCCGATGGTTGTGGCTACCGCCTTGCCTCCCTTGAACTTGAGAAATATGGAATACATATGCCCAAGTATGACCGCAAGCCCGGTGCAAGAGATGAACAGGGCTGTTTTCCCCGGCTCTCCGGTTGGGCCAAGAAACAGGTGAACAGCCAGGAAAACGGCCGCATAGCCTTTGCCTGCATCAAAAAGCAGGGTGGCTATGCCTGTGGGCAGGCCGCACAGGCGGGTTACGTTTGTCGCTCCAATATTCCCGCTTCCTGCTTTCTGCACATTGGTTTTGCAGAAAATGCGGGCGAAGATCAGGCCAAACGGAATGCTGCCTATAAAATAGGCTGCTGCTACCCATAGTGTTTCCAACATCGGTTCGGCTCCTGAAGCTGCTTTTCCTGCGGCAGCGGGCTGTTTCCCGCCAGGGGCGCAAGCGCCTCGGTTTTTTCCGCCATCTGCCGTGAGGCAAACAGCGTTTAAATAATAAAGATGTCAATAAGGCTTATATCTCAGAGCCTAATATTCTTCAACGGCCATCAGCTGAATCTCGTTGTTCAGCGGGTGCACCTTGCCGATGCGAACCCGACACAACTGGCCGGGCATGGCCTTCTCTCCGAATATAGTCCGCTTGGCCCGAAGCTGGATGGCTTCGTTTTGCAGCGAAACAATTGCAAACACGTCGTTTTCATCGGAAATTACGGCTTCATACCAGCGTTTGTCCCCCTGCTGTTTGAAGTATACCAGCTTCCAGTAGCGGGGGCGCTGTTTTTGCACGCTGGAGGCTGCGTCCGACCGGGCGGCAATCAGGGGCAGCATTCCGGAAAGTTCGCCCTGGCTGAACAGGGGAACGCCGGATTGAAGGTGGCTGAGCACTTGCCCCTGGTTGAACAGATCGGTATACCGCCGCAGCGGGCTTGATACTGTGGCATAAGCCGGAATGCCCAGGCCCGCATGGGGGCGGGGAAACTGGTCGATGCTGGCCGGAGGCAGCGATTTCACCACCCTGGCAATGTCTTCCGGAGCTTCCCATATGCCCGCATAATCTTTGGGCAGGGCAACGTGCTGGGTGCGGTATATAAGGGGAAGCGCCCATTCTTCCGCTTTTTGGGCAATGGTGGCGTTCAGAAGCACCATGAACTCTCCGATCATCACCTGCGTTTTATCGGCGGCGGGCGGGTTTAAAAGCTCTACCCTGACCGGGTCTTTGCCCTGCTCCGGGTTAGGATGGAGAATGAGCAGCGGTTCAGGCCGCTTGATAATTACAGCTCCCTGCTCGATTCTTTTCGCCTGCATGACCTGGGCCAGTTCGTATGCCTGATTCAGCATCCCGGCGTAGGGCGCGGCCGGGTTGGGCTTTGCATTGGCCGCCTCTTTTTCCACAAATTCGCAATCGATGAAGGCTTCACAGTCTTCATAAAACAGGTTGGCCTGAACGGTTATTCTTTTAAGGGAAACATCAAATTCGCAAACTTCGCCTTCCGGGCTTATTTTAAAACGCGCGAGCATTGCCTGGCGCTCTTTTCCCGCTGCGAGGCTCATTCCGTCCACGCCGAGGGGTTCCGGCATCATGTGCAGGCTGCCTTCCGGCAGGTAAAGGCTTGAAGCCCGCCGCAGAACAGTTTTGTCCAGTTCGCTTCCCCAGGGCCAGGCCACAGCCGGGCAGGCAATGGCAAGCTGAAGAATATAGTTGGCGTCGGCGTCTTTTTCCAGGTGGAACGCGTCATCCAGGTCTTCTGTTTCCGGAGTGTCCACGCTGATAAAGGGCAGATCTATGAATTCCGTGCCCTCTCCCCGGGCGCTGTGCAGGATTTCTTCAATTTGCGCCTCAAATTCCTTGAACCAGTCTTTGCCGGGCTGGTAGCCGATGCGATCCAGAGAAAAATTATAGTGCGGGGGCACTTTTCCCCAGGCTTCCAGCAAAAATAGCGGAATATGGGGATTATCCGGCAGGTTCTTTGAAAATTCCCGCCAGAGCAGGCTGGTTTCATGTTCGTCCGGGTTGGCCAGGCGAGTGTGAAGAAGCGTTTCCAGCTGATTTTCCAGTTCGGGTTCAAGCTCCGGCAGCAAGGCTTTTGCAGGAATCTGGTTTTTTTGATGGGCCTCGAACAGCAGGGGGAACAGCGTTCTGCCTGCGGCAAGAACCGCGTTGCGTTTCTCTGTGCGTTCCGCTTCATGCAGGCGCACCGCGGCTTTTTCTTCGGAAAGCACATCAAAGTCTGGCGGGTTGAACTTGAAGTGGGTTTTGCATTCAAGCAGGGCGTGCCCGCAGGCGGCCACCTGGTCTAAATCCGGCTCCTGCCAGAGCAGTTCGGCGAACCAGCGCGCGGATGCGTGCGTAATTTCTTCATGGGCGATGTTCCAAAGATACACAGGGTCTATTTCGGCGCTAAGGGCTTCACGGCGCAGGCGGGTTGCTTCCAGTGCGGAATGCAGGTCTTGCTTGCTTTCAGGAAGGGGGTTTGAGGGGCCGAACCAGGGCAGAATACGGGAAGCGGGCATGCGGACTTCGCGCCGCGACAAGGTATACAGCCTCAGGCTGCCCGACTGTTCTTCCAGCACGATTGCCTGTTGGGCGCGGTTGCCCTGTATGAATTCAACCACACACCCGGGGCCGGGAAAACGTATCATTTTATTCCTTTACCCGGGTCTGTCTGAATTTGTTTCAGTGAAACGACCCGGCAACCAGATTCTTTGCGAAGGCGGCAGTGAAACCGCAAAAATAGAGCCGGTTTTTACTCGGAAGCCTCATCGTCCAGGCTTTGCGCCTGGGCCAGCCGCTCTTTTCTGGCGGCTTCCTGTTTGCGTTCGCGGGTGCCGAATTTTTTATTGGCGTCCCAGGAGGGGCAGCTTTCCTGATAGCGGGCAAAGAGAAGAAAGCCCGTATGCGAAACCATGCGGTCTTCCGGGCGCATGCGGTCCGGCGTGGTTTTCCAGTGGCGGAGCAAAATTTCCACAACCTCAGCCTCTTCTATAGGCAGGCGCTCGAACTCTTTGAGCAGCATGCTGGCCTGTTCTATGGTGGGAACCAGGAAACCCAGTGGGGCTCCCGGCTTCACAGCCTTTAGAACATTGCCCATATATGCCCAGGGCTCGCGCACGTCAAGGAAAAGCGCGTCCGCATCAGTCTGATCGAAGCCCTCCCCAATGTCGCGCAGGTGCTGGGTGACATTGTGCCCCAAACCTGCCCAGGCAAGATTTCTGGCGCACAATTTGTAAAATTCTTCGCGGGCTTCATAGGTATACACATGCCCGGATTCGCCGCTGAACCATGAAAGGGCGAGGGTAAGCCCGCCGGAGCCGGAACCCGCCTCTATGATTTTGGTGCCGTTGCCCACCCCCAGGCGCAGGCAGATGTACGCGATGTCTTTGGGGTAGATGATCTGGGTCTGCCGCTTCACCCCCTTGAGCAGGTCTTTTAGGGTGGGGCGCAGAATTTTATAGGGCATGCCCATGCATGTTTCCACAACCGAGCCGAAGCCTGCCGCCAGCACATCATCCATTGAAATGGCGCCGTTGGCGGTGTGCATCTTGTCGCCAGGCTGTATGTTTCTCAAATATCTTTTGCCGACGGGGTTCAATAAAATGGCAAGTTCTCCGCTTTTAAGCATAACCAGACTCTTTGTTCTTCGGCGAAACGGGCAGGCGCCGGAATTTTTTATAATATCCCAAAACAAATATATTTACATGAAGCCTTAAAATGGCTACATTTATAGAAGCCGCTTTTCGCGGCTTTCCCTGGCAGACGAGGGGAAGTATAAAAGGTTGCTGCGCAAACAGCAAACAAAATTTGAATCGTTCCCGCGGCTTTATGCTCTAGATGATTTGGGAACCGTCTGCAAGAAAATTTTTATCTTTTGGCTGCCGGGCGTTTATGCAGACCCGGCAAAAAGCGGTGATTTGGTACTTTCGTGCGCCTTATGCGTTTGTTTCGCCGCTTGAAATACCGATGACGGCCCCGCGCGGGGCTGTTCAAACCAAATTTTTAAGGAACTACATGAACAACAATGAACATTCGCCTGCGGGAAATGCAGGCCAGGCCGATTCTTCAAATCTTCAGCCCGCAAACGGGCAACCCGAAAATACTTCCCAAAAATCTTCAGAGGGCGCTCAAAGCAGCAGCTCCGGCCAAGCCCCTTCTTCCGGCGCATCCACCCCGCACGCCTCATCCCGTGGCGGCAGGGGAGGGCGATCGGCGCCGGCGGGCGGCAAGCCCGGAGGCAGGAAGCGCCCCTCTTTCCGCCCCGCTTCAGGGCAGGACAAGAAACAGCCTGAACCTGTAGAGCTTGCGGAAGAGCCTGAAACCGGAAGGGCGTACAATTTATATCAGGATACGGAGCTCTGGCCGGAAGCATGGCCGGAAGCGGAAGAAGGCCTGCCTGCCGAAAGCGGAAATGAAGACGCCGGCGCGGCTGAAGAGCGGGAAAATGCTGCTCCGTCTTCTTTTGGCGATGCCATGGCCGGGGCCGCCCGCCCGGAAGGCGAAGTCATGTCGGCCTTGCATATGCCCATGCCCCCTGATGTGCACGATGAGGAAAAGGACCTGATCCGGGTGTTTGATGAGGCGCCGGCGCCGGAATATAGCGGGGATTGCGAGTTTCCCGAACAGGCGGCTAGCCCCGCGGCCGAAGAGGCCGGAGAGGAAGGCAAGAAAAAGCCTGCCGCCGCTAAAGCCCAGCCAGACGTTCAAAGGGGCGGAAAAAAACGAAAAATGTTTGTGAGCGTTCTGCCTGGCGAACAGATAGAGGTGGCTATTACCGGAGAAAACCAGGTGCAGGAATACTATGTTCAGATGCTGCGCCAGGTGAAGACCAAAGGGAATATTTACAAGGGGGTCATCCATAATGTGGATGCCAGCCTTCAGGCCGCGTTCATCTCCTATGGCTCTCAGAAAAACGGTTTTTTGCAGATTGACGAGGTGCACCCGGATTATTACCTGACCCCCCATAACCCTTCCAAGGGCAAGAAATATCCTTTGATTCAAAAGGTTTTGAAGGCCGGGCAGGAAGTTTTGGTTCAGGTTGTGAAGGAGCCCACCGGAGGGAAAGGCGCGTTTCTGTCCACGTATTTGTCCATTCCCGGGCGTTTTCTGGTGCTTACACCCGGCCGCAGCCAGTTTGGAGTGTCCCGCAAAGTGGACGATGAAGAGGACCGCGAACGCCTGAAAGCGCTTCTGGACGCTTTGCCCACCCAGGAAGGGCTTGGGGTGATAGTGAGAACTGCTTCCTTGAGCGCAAGCAAAACGTCCATGCTAAAGGATTTGCAGGTGCTTAAGCGGCAATGGAAAGAGGTGCGGACCCGCGGAACCACGGAGCCAGCCCCCTGTCTGGTGTATGAGGAACCAAGCCTTGCGGGCCGGGCGGTGCGCGATTATCTTTCCGACGACATCAGGGAAATTTGGGTGGACGACGAAGAGACCGCCGAAGAAATTAAGGCCACCCTTTCGTTGATTTTTCCGCGCAGAGCCAACTCGGGCCTGATAAAGATGCATAGCCAGGCCCAAAAGAGCCTGTGGGAGGCTTTTGACCTCCAGCGCCAGATCGACCAGATTTATTCCCGAGAAGTAGTGTTGCCTTCCGGCGGCAGGCTGGTGTTCGACCAGACCGAGGCGTTGATGGCTATTGACATCAACTCGGGAAAGATTGCCGGCCGCAGTAATTTTGAATCCATGGCCCTTCGCACCAATATTGAGGCCGCCCAGGCAATTGCGCAGCAGTTGCGCTTGCGTGATATTGGCGGGCAGATAGTAGTTGATTTCATTGAGATGCGTGAGCGCAACCACTGGCGTGAGCTTGAAAAAGTGATGCGCAATGCCATGAAGAGCGACCGGGCCCGCTATGATGTGGCGAAAGTGAGTTCCTTCGGGCTGATGGAAGTGGTGCGCCAGCGGCTTGGCTCGTCTTCCATTTCGGTGACAATGGAAGCCTGCCCCTGCTGCAGCGGCACGGGGCTGCGCCGGAATATGGAATGGCAGGCCCTGCATGCGCTGAGAGACATACAGTATCTGGCTCAGCAGAGAAACGGCGGTGACAGCAAAAATCTGGTTTATGAAACCGAGCATGAAGTTGCGCTCTATCTTCTTAATAACAAGCGCGGCGCGCTGGGAGCATTGGAAGAACGCTATGATGTGAGCGTGGAAATCAGGATGAAATAATGGCGGGAGGAAGCATTGGAATTTTTTCTTTCAGGGCTGCCGCCAGCCTCTTGCTTTGGGCCGTCTTGTTTTCGCTGCTCCCCTCTGCGGCTTTGGCCCAGCTTCACCAGAACACGAGAACAGCGCCGTCCGCGTTAAGCGACCCCCTTGCTCCGCCGCCTCCAGAACCGCTGAAAGTGGCGCACGACCGGGGGCTTTGGCCGTTTTCATTCAAGGTCAAGTCCCGTTATGAAGGTTTTGAGCTTGAGCTTTGGGCCAAAGTGGCCCAGGGAATGGGGGTGGAGTACGAGCTTATTCCAATGGAGTTTGCCGAAATTCTTCCCGCCCTTGAAGCGGGCAAGGTAGACGTTGCCATTGCCGTTGTTCCCGTGACGTCTGTGCGGCAGGAGCGGGTGCAGTTTTCCATTCCCTATTTTCAAATTGGGCTGACTGCCTTGTGCCGGGTGGAAGAAAGCGGAAATTTTCAGGAAAAGGCCGCTTCCGACCCCAAAAACGCAAAAGGGAAAAAAATTAAAAACGTTCCTGTGTTCAGTGGGAAAAGGGTTGCGGTGCAAAAAGGAAGCACTGCGGAAAGCTATGCGCGGGAGAATTTCCCGGAAGCAGAGCTAAGGGTGTGCAACTATCAGGAAGAGATGTTTTTTGAACTGCTTGCCGAAAATGTGGACGCAGTTTTTGCGGAGCAAAGCCTGATAGACGCCTATCTCAAGGTCACCGGCAACCCCGGGCTTGTAAAATGCGGTCCGGTTTACGATGTGCACAATCTGGCGATCGCCGTGCCTAAAGACAGCATTCATCTAAAGGAACTGAACCACAGCCTTCAAAATTTCCGTTCCTCTTCCGAGTTCAGGGAACTCTGCCGGAAATGGTTCGGCACGGTTCCCTCCTTCGGCAAATAACAGAAAGCCTCGCCCGCTCCGGCCTTTTCGCAGGTTGACCGGAAAAAACTATACTATCAGGTTGCGGGCATGGCCCTGCTGCCCCGGTTCAGGGCTGTCTGCCTGGGCTTGCTGCCCAGAGGCGGCAGTTTGCGTTTCGGGGCTATTTTGCGCAGGCTCGGCTTGCTGCGCAGTTTCTTCCCCGGACAATGCTTTTTGGAGCGGAATAGCCTCTTTTTGCTCCTCTTCGTTAAGGGCCTGTGTTGCCGGGTCCTCTATTTTTTCTTCATAAGCGGGGCGCAGCGCTTCGCGGGCAAGCTCCTGTATATGCTCCATAACAGTGGTGATGTGGGGCGGGGTTTCCAGCTTGAAGGCGGGGTCTACCTTGAGGCGCTCTTTTGCCTGCTCGCTTATGGAAACATGGTCGCGCTTCATGATGTTGTCTGTGGCCGGGGATTCGGCTTGCTGCGCATACGCGGCAGGATTTGCTTCTGCGGCCTGGGCCGGCCTGCCACAGGCGTCGCAAGGGGAGCCGTCTTTGAGCAGTAACAGTTTGCTGCTTAGTTCAGTGGCATCGTTCATGATAGACCTCTCTCTGAAAAGGAAAGGTGTTTTTGTTTCCTTTTCATTTGTGGCGGAATTGTTTTATTTGTTCTCAATTTTTTTATCGTCATCGCTATAAAAAACTTTAGCTTCTTTCACTTCAGATATATGCGAGCAAAGTATAATCCTAATTAAGTCCGGCACTTGCAGAACAGGTGAAAATTATTTTCCGGTTTGCCGTTTGGCGCAGCGTCTTAAAACTGAAATACCTCCCTCGCCCCGGTTTTCCGGGCGGGGCTTTTTGACAGTTGGCAAACTGGCGTTAAGCTGATAAATTGATAGTTTAAGTTTGAGGTTTCTTTTTAGAATGAATTCTGGAGTGTTTTAAATGAGCGACAATGCCTTGGCCAAAGGCTACGAACCTAAGGACGTTGAGGATTCCTGGCGCAAGCGCTGGGAAGAGGAAAAGACTTTCACCCCGGATGCCGAAGGGCCGGGCGAGCCATATTCCATAGTCATTCCGCCGCCGAACGTCACCGGCAATCTGCATATCGGGCACGCCCTGAATATTACCCTGCAGGACATTTTGTCCCGGCACGCCCGCCAGAAGGGCAAGAACGTGCTCTGGGTTCCGGGCATGGATCATGCGGGAATCGCCACTCAGAACGTGGTTGAACGGCGTCTTGCCGAGGAAGGAAAAACCCGGTTTGATCTGGGGCGTGAAAAGTTTATTGAGCGGGTGTGGGAATGGAAGGAAGAATACAGCCAGAATATCCGCAACCAGCTCAAAGCGCTTGGCGCGTCAGTGGATTGGAGCCGCGAACGCTTCACCATGGACGAGGGGCTTTCCAAGGCTGTGCGCAAAGTTTTTGTAGACCTTTACAACAAAGGCCTGATTTACAAAGGCGACTATATCATTAACTGGTGCTCGCGCTGTTTCACCGCCCTGGCTGACGACGAGGTGGAGCATCTGCCCCAGAAGGGCGGGCTGTGGCACATCCGTTACGATCTGGAAGACGGCACAGGCTCGCTGGTCATCGCCACCACCCGCCCCGAAACAATGCTGGGCGACACGGCGGTGGCGGTTCATCCGGAGGACGAGCGCTATCAGCAGTTTATCGGTAAGCGAGTGATTCTTCCCCTTGCCGGGCGTTCCATTCCCGTGATTGCAGACAAGTATGTGGACCGGGAGTTCGGAACGGGAGCGCTTAAAGTGACGCCTTCCCACGATCATAACGACTGGGAGCTTGGGTTTAAGCACAAACTTGAGTTTATTCAGGTAATAGACGAGCACGGCAAGATGAACGAGCTTGCCGGCAAGTATAAGGGCATGAACATTGTTGAAGCCCGCAAGCAGGTTGTGCTTGATTTGCAGGATTCCGGCTGTCTGATCAAGGTGGAGAACCACGACAACAATGTGGGCGTATGTTACCGCTGCAAGAATATTGTAGACCCCCATGTTTCCACCCAGTGGTTTGTGGCCACCACCAAAATCGCGCGCAAGTCCAGAGACGCCGTTCCGGAAAAGACCAAAATCATTCCCGCTTCCTGGGAAAAAACATATTATAACTGGCTGGACAATATCCGCGACTGGTGCATTTCCCGTCAAATCTGGTGGGGGCACCGCATTCCGGCCTGGACCTGCTGCCAGTGCAGCGAACTTGTCGTGTCTGTTGATGAGCCCAAGAGCTGCCCCAAGTGCAATGGTTCCAGCCTTGAGCAGGACCGGGATGTTTTGGACACATGGTTCTCTTCGGCGCTCTGGCCCTTCTCCACTTTGGGCTGGCCCGAGAAAACAAAAGATCTGAAAGCGTATTACCCCACTGCGGTGCTGGTTACCGGCTTCGACATCCTGTTTTTCTGGGTGGCCCGCATGATGATGATGGGCATAGAGTTCATGGGCGAAGTGCCTTTCCGCGAAGTATACATTCATGCGCTGGTGCGCGACGTGGAAGGGCGGAAAATGAGCAAGTCCACGGGCAATGTAATCAACCCGCTGGAAATGATAGACAAATACGGAACCGACGCCCTGCGCTTCACCCTGACCGCTTTTGCCGCCATGGGGCGCGACATAAAGCTTTCCGAGGAACGCATTGAAGGCTACCGTCATTTTGCCAACAAGCTTTGGAACGCCGCCCGTTTCGCCCTGATGAACCTGGAAGATGTTGTTGCAAGCGGCAAAGCGCCGGAAGCCATGGACATTTCCAGATCGGACGGAATTCATCATAAATGGATAATCAGCAGGCTTGAGGCTGTGAAAGAGGAAGTGAGGATCTCGCTGGAAGAATACCGCTTCAACGATGCGGCCCTGGGCCTTTACAAGTTTATCTGGAACGAGCTTTGCGACTGGTATCTTGAACTGGTCAAGCCGGACATGCAGGCGGGTGGAGAAAAGCGCAAATACGCCCAGTATACTTTGTGGCTTACGCTGCGCGAAACCCTGGTTCTGCTGCATCCGATCATGCCCTTTATCACCGCGGAAATATGGCAGAGCCTGCCCGGCCATCAGGGCAGCGACATTGCTTGCGAGCTTTTCCCTGAAAAGCACAGCGAATGGGTGGATCAGGAAGCGGCGGCCAAGATGGAGCTGGTTAAAGGGGTTATCAGCTCTGTGCGCACAATCAGAGCCGAATTGAACATCTCTCCTTCGCAAAAGCTGACTGTGCTGGTCAGGCCGCATAGCAGCGAGCATGCGTCTGTGCTGAAAGCCGGAGAGCTGGTTATAAAAACGCTGGCCCGCCTGGAGAGGCTGGAAATCGACAAAAGCGTGGACGCTCCCAAGGCTTCGGCCTCCGCTGTGTTTGACGGCAATGAAATAGTTGTTCCCCTGCATGGGGCCATTGATTTTGAGGTGGAGCTCGCCCGGCTGGACAAAGAGTTTCTTAAACTGGAAAAAGAATATAATATGCTTTCGGGCAAGCTTCGCAATGAAAGTTTTTTAGCCAAGGCTCCCAAAGAGATTGTGGAAAACGACCAGGCCAGGGTTAAAGAACTTGCCGAGGCAATGGTCAAGCTGGACAGCTTGCGGCAGCGCTTCAGGGAAGCGGCGGCCGAGCAGGATCATCTGAATTGAGCGCTTATGGCTTGTTTTGTGGAAGAAAGAATGAAAATATTTAGTCCGAGGTTGGCACATCATGGTTAACAAAATGGGCTGCAGCTGCGGTTGCGGCGGCAATGGCCGGTTCCGTCTTGTTTTGCTTGGTTTGGCAATAATTGCTTTGCTGGCGGTGGGAATTTCCCAGGTGTTTAAGAGCGGTTCGCCGGAAAAGGCGGGAGTGGCCTCCAACGCCACGGCTTTGGCCGATCAGGAAAATGCGACTCAGGAAGCTCCTCATGCTCCGTTCACGCTTGCTCCCGATAAAGTGGCCCAGGCCGGGCTGATTCCGGTGAAAATTCTTTCCACCACTCTGGCTGAAGCCGAAGAAGGAACTTTACGTTCGGTGGCCCTGGCTCCGGAAGCTGACTGGCAGGGAGATTTCACGGCGGAAAGAATTGCCGCCACATTGCTTTCAGCCTATAAGGCTAATTCCTCCGGGGCAGAGATCGTGGAAGTGTACCTTTTGCCGGTTCCTCTTAAAAGCGAGGCCATGCTTGATGAAGTGGCGCTCGGCAAATTGATTGTGGAGGAAAAGGCTGGCCCCGACAACGAGCTTGTGGTTATGACCCGCGGATATCTTCCGCAGGAGCTGGAGTTTCTGACGCTTTGGGATGAGATGTGGCCTGATTTTGTGGAAGACGCCGGAGTGAACAGGAAAGGCCTTACCAATGCCATAATTGAAAAAATAGGGGCTGGCGCCTACGGCATGGATTATCCCTTTCAGGATTCGGAGCGGGTGGAGAATTTGCCGGAATTGCTTGAGAATTGGCAAAAATAATCATTGCCTTGAGCCTGCTCCGCAGATTGTAAAACTATGCGTAAGTATTTAATCTCTCTTGCCTGTCTGGTCACCATGGGGGTGCTTGCTTTTGTGCTTTTGAGCCCGTGGGGCAAGGAGCTTTCGTCTAATTGGCCGAACAGCAATAAAGACAAGATCCTCAGTGTGGAGTTTTCCGGCGGCCAGAATTTTAGCCTGCATTATGAGAACAAGCGCTGGTATGTTAAAGACGGGGTTTACCAGAGCCTTGCCGATCAGCGCAGAGTGGAGTTTCTGCTGGACCAGATAAACCGGGCCAAGGTTTTCACCGAGCTGCCTGAAGCTGTGTATGGCACGGAACAGAGCGCCGGACCGGAACCGTCCTCATCTTATCAGGCGGAAGAGGGGGGCTTTCTCAACGGCAGCGTGAAGGAAGGGAGGGAGAAAGATTCTTTCGGGCCGGAGCTGGGCAGGCCGGGCGTGCCCTCTGTTCCCAATACGGACGAAATTTATGACGCCAGCATTTTGCCCACTAGCGTGACTTTGCGGGGAGAAAACGTCTG
>CAZDJL010000002.1:12220-21764 GCA_964505745.1 uncultured Desulfovibrionaceae bacterium
TTTATGACGCCAGCATTTTGCCCACTAGCGTGACTTTGCGGGGAGAAAACGTCTGGACTATCGCTCCCCAGATTTTTGTGCCGGAAGTGGGGCTTGTTTCCACAAAACTGATTAAAAACGGGCAACCCGCAATCGTTTATCTGGAGCCGCCGCTTACCCGGCTGCTTTCGCGCCCCGGCCGGTATTATGCCGATTTGAATCTGTTTTCCGCCCGCCCCGAGCGGGTTGTGCGCATAGAGGTCACTTCCCCCGGATCCGAGGTGTGGGAGCTTGCAAAACTTAATGAGGGCACATTCACCTTTTTGAAACCGGAAAGGCTTGAAGGGATAGAGGTGCCTCAGGCCGGCATGGAATTTTACCTCCACGCCATTTTGTCCACCCAGAGCCCCGGGCCCATGTTCACAGACCCGCCGGACACGCTGGAAGCCCCTTTTCTTGTGGTGAAAACTGTGCAGGATATGCCCAATATCAGCACAGGCACGGAAAAGGAGGAGGAAACTCTTACCATCAGCCGGAACAAGGATTCCGGGGATTTTGTCGGCTATTCATCGTACCAGGACGCCTATTTCATGGTCAGCGCAGAGAAGGTCCAGCAGCTGGGGCGGTCTTTGCTCTCCCTGCGCAGCCGCCCTGTTCTGCCTAACGGGCTTGGGTCTGTGCAGGCCGCCCGGCTGACGGTATGGGACAATCACGGCAGGCAGCAGATACGCGAATTTACCCGCACCAGCGGGGGCTGGCGGGAGCTTGACAGCACAGTAAATTTGATTGGGGTTGAAACTGTGTTCTGGCGCCTGAGCACTTTGCAGACCGAGGGCAAAAGCGACGGCAAGCGCCCTGAAGATCTTGCGCCGATAATCCGTTGGGAATTTGAATATGCCGACAACAGCCCGGCGTTAAGCATAGAGTTTTATACCAGCCCCAAGCAAACCCAGTACCATTGGGTGCGTCTGAATGATGACGGGCCGTATTATCCGGTGCATTACGGCGCCGTGAACGAAATTCTGGGCCTTTTGCCGGCTCCCCTGGCGGATGGAAGAGGGAAATAGGTTTCAGGGCGGGAAGGGAAAGACGGATATTTGACCGGCGCCCTTGACCCTGCCAGAAAAGGGTTTATTAATTATATATCAACCCGGACCTTTTCCAGTTATTTTTTTATTGCGTTTTGCCGGGCAAGAGGGTAAATCCGCCTTTCGGCATTAATTACTAAAAATGCAGGGGTCAGTTCCCCAGCCCGCTGCAAACAAGCAGGAGAAGGTATATATTATGGCAAGAATTACCGTGGAAGATTGTCAGGCCCAGGTGGACAACCGTTTTCTTCTGGTTCAGATGGCTATCAAGCGGGTCTACCAGTACCGTGAAGGATATTCGGCACTTGTGGCCAGCAAGAACAAGGAAGTAGTAACTGCCTTGCGTGAGATCGCTGCGGGCAAGGTTTTGCCGGAAGCGGATTTTGACAGCATCGGCCTTGCTCCCAGCAAGGCGATTGTTGAAGACAATGAATAAGCTTTAACTGTTTTGCAGCACAACCAGCCATGAGTCAGACCTGTTATTACGAGATACTTGGCATTAGCCGCCAGTCTTCGGAAGAGGAGATAAAAAAGGCCTATCGCCAGATGGCTCTTAAATATCACCCCGATCGCAACCCCGGAGATCACGAGGCCGAGCAGAAATTTAAGGAATGCGCCGAAGCCTACGAGGTTCTGCGCGACTTTGAAAAACGTAATTTGTACGACCGGTTTGGGCATGCAGGCCTTGGCAACAGCTCCGGGGGCCACCCCTTCAATTCCGCCGAAGACATTTTCTCGCATTTTTCCGACATTTTCGGCGATATTTTCGGCTTTTCAATGGGAGGCTCAGCCTCCAGGGCCAACCGCCCGCAGCAGGGCGCTTCTTTGCGCTATAACCAGAAGCTTTCATTCCGTCAGGCTGCCAAAGGCGATACGATAAAAATCAACATTCCCCGCCGGGAGAACTGCCCCGATTGCGCCGGAACTGGCGCGAAACCCGGAACCTCCTCCGAAGTTTGCCCCGATTGCGGCGGCGCCGGGCAGATGGTGCGGCGGCAGGGCTTTTTTCAGCTTGCGGTGCCTTGCTCCCGCTGTCACGGCAAAGGGTGGATTATTACGCACCCCTGCGCCCGTTGCGTGGGCCACGGGCAAATTGACCAAACCCGTGAACTTTCAGTTAAAATTCCCGCCGGGGTTGATACCGGAGCCCGTCTGCGGCTGCGGGGCGAAGGCGAGGCCGGAATAAACGGCGGCCCCAACGGCGATTTGTACGTTGACATCTATGTGGAGGAAGACAGCACCTTTGGCCGCAACGGGCAGGATTTGCTGTTGCGGAGGGAAATCGGATTTGTGGACGCGGCCTTGGGAGCAAAGATAGTTATTCCCACCCTTGACGAGGAAACTCAGATTGATATTCCAAAAGGAACTCAGAGCGGGGCGGTTTTGCGGGTGAGCGGCTTCGGCCTTCCTTGCCCAAACTCCCAGCGCACCGGAGATTTGCTTGTGCAGATCACTGTGCGCACCCCCACCTCGCTTTCCAAGCGGCAGATCGAACTTTTAAAAGAGTTCAGCAAGCTTGAGGAAGACAAGCCCAGCCAGAAAATCAAAAAAATCATCAAGGACGCGGGCAAGGCCATGGGCATTTAGCTGGCCGGCCTCACCTGGCTTGAGAGCATTTTAATAAGTGGTGTTTTAAATTAATCTGCTTTTTAAGGGCGCATTCTTCCGGTATGGATGGTGCGCTTTTTTATTTGGCGGGTGCCCCGCCGTATCTTTTCACTTGCCAGGAAACAGAAATCTTTTTAGGCTTGGAAAACCGGAAAGCTTTAATCCTCAATTTTCTTTGTGTGGAGGCGCGTATGATAAGACAGGCCATTGCCGCGGATATGTTCTACCCTGCGGGCAGGGCGCGGGCGGCTTCTGAAGCGGCTATGCTCACTTCTCCCCTTGCCGGAGACGGAGAGGCTAAAATAAGCCCGTTGATGATCATGCTGCCCCATGCAGGCTGGGTTTACAGCGGCCGGGTGGCGGGGATGGTGATTGCCCGCGCTGAAATACCGAAAGATTTGATTATTCTCGGCCCTTGCCACCGGGTAAGGGGAAAAGGGCTTGGTGTTTGGGACAAAGGGGCATGGGAAACGCCCTTGGGCGCGGTTCCTGTAAACGAAAATCTGGCTTCGGACATAATTGGGTCGGGAGGGGGCTTTGAGGCGGATTACGCGCCTCACGAGCAGGATCACTGCATAGAAGTGCTTTTGCCCCTTTTGAAAATAGCCCAGCCTGAACTAAAAATAGTTCCAATTGCAGTTTCGGAGCCGGATCCGGCCAAATTGTTTGCGGCAGGCGGGGCTTTGGCCGGAGTGATGCGGCAATGTGAAGCTTCTGGCGGAGAAATGCCCCTTTTGGTGGTAAGCTCGGACATGAGCCACTATATAAGCCACGACGCCGCCTGCAAACAGGACGCCAAGGCGCTTGAGGCAATGGTAGACCTGAGGCCGGAAGAGCTGTACAGGGTGGTTGGCGAGGAGAATATCAGCATGTGCGGCGTATTGCCGGCCACGCTGGCCTTGCAGGCCTGCAAGAATCTGGGCGCATCAAAGGGCGAGCTGATCAGCTACGCCACTTCCGGCCAGGTAAGCGGCGATATGGACAGGGTTGTGGGCTACGCCGGACTGATGGTTTATTAGGAAAATTGACGGGTGAACTGCTTGCCGCCCTGGCAGGGCTTGCCTGCCTGCGTTCGCTTCATTGCAAAGAAGCTGTTAAAATTTTCTCGGGCGTTTCAAGCCTGAAACAGCTTGGGCTTTTGCCTTTTTAAAAAACTGCCTGTTTGCCGCAGAATTTGCGAAAGAACTGCAAAGGCCCCCTTTTAAAGGGGGCCTTTGTGTAGGGAGACGCAATGAAATCAGTTATTTGGATTTCAGCGTAAGCAAAGTGACGGCCCCGAAAATAAGGGCCATTCCGGCGATGTGCATGGCGCCGAGGTGCTCGCCCAGCAGGAACACGCCCCAGCATGCAGCCATAATCGCCTCAGACAGGTTGATGGTGGCGCATGTGGAGGCGGGGGTGGTTTTTAGCCCGGCCATATAGGTGGTGTAGCCCAGTGCCGTGGCAATCAGCCCCAGGTGCAGGGCCACAAGCGCTCCGCGCACGGAAAGCAGCCAGTCCATGGGGAAAATGAAAAACACCGGGCTGACCAGAATAGTTCCGATGGCAAACAGCACCATGATTACTGCAGCCGGGTCGTTGTTTTTCACCACTTTTTTCCCAAAAACAGCGTAAAAACCATATCCGGTGGATGCCATGCAGGCCAGCAGAAGCCCAAGGGGGTTGGCCTGCATGTCGGGTGTGAAGGAAAGCAGCACAAGGCCGCCAACTGCGGTGGCGGTGGCTATGTACCACACCGTGGTGGGTCTTTCTTTAAGAAAGATGATTCCCAGAATGCCGGTGGCAACGGGGATGAACCCGCAGGCTACAACAGCGCTTACAGCCACGCCGGTGGCTTTGGCGGCTGCGAAGAAAAACATCTGGTAGCCCAGGATGCCCAGTGCGGAAATAAAGGTGACTGCCTTGGGCCATGTTCTTAGATCCGGCATGCGTTTAGTTAAAAGACACCACGTGAAAAGGGCGATAAAGCCAAGCAGAAGCCGCAGCCCTCCTATAACCTGGGGGGTGGCCCCGTCTGGCGCGAGGGCCTGTGCTGTGCCGGTGGTGCTGAAACACAGCGACGCAATCAGAATGAAAATCGGACCCTGATATTTTGCAAAAATTCCATTACCCATAATGCTTCCCTTTCTTCCTGTGCTTATGTTCGGGATAGGGCTTGCGGGCGGATGTTTGGTTACAGCCGGCCGTCATTGTTGAGAACCCTGCCCCTTCTTATACTGTTCTGCCGAGCTTCCGTAAAAGGAGGCGTGTTTACGGAAGCCCGGCGGGGAGTTTTGGCTTTTTATTGCCCTTGCCCGGACGGGGACTTGACCAGGCATATTGAGAAATTCGTATTGCTGAAGGCGTGTTTTGCACGCCTTCAGCAAGATAGTCACCAATATTATCCGGCTACTGGTTGGGGAAGTAGTCTTCGCATTTGCCTTCGCGGTATATGTCGAGGGTGGTGCAGTGCAGCATTCCGCCGAACTTGTATACCTTTTCATAGGCAACCGGAACAACTTCACAGCCCAGCTTGTCCAGCTGGTTCATGTAGCCGTGTTCCTTGTCGCTTACACAGATCAGGTCGGGAGCGAGGATGAAGGTGTTCATGGAGATCCAGTTCGGTCCCTGTACGCCTTTGCCTTGCGGGGTGGCGGAAAGGGTGAAGGTTTCATTCCACTGATATTCAGGATCAACAGCAGGAACGATTTCCCAATCGTTTTTGGTGAACAGGTCAACGATCTTCGGATCCATGATCTTTTTCTTGTTGGAAACGATCAGCAGGCCCGGGCGCGGGGTATTGACGACAACGTCAATGTGCCAGGGGCGGTAGTAGCCGGCCGGGGAGGAGTCCATCTGCATTTCGTGCAGGCGGAAGCCGCGCGCGGTCAGGTAGCGGCGCAGCCATTCCATGCCGCCGCGGTTGGTAACCGCAGAGGGCTGCCAGAAGATATCTTTTCCGCAACGCAGGGCGTCAGCAGCATCCCACAGCGGTTCTTTTTCGGTAAGGTGGTATTCCTTGTTCAGCATTTTTTCTTTTTTGGTGGCTTCGTCCCAAACGTAGGCGTAATCCCAGTAGTATCCGTCTACAAAGCTTTCATCAGAAAGCCAGGGGCGGGGGGCGGCGGTCCAAAGGAATTCAGGGTCTTCCTTGAACCATTTTTCCACCAGGGGGCGCAGGCCAAGGTATTCATAGTAACGGGAGCGGCGGGAGCCGGGGGCTTCCATCAGCTCGTTGCCAAGGGGCATGTAAAGGTCGCGGGGGTTGTTCCAGCCGTGCTGGTTGATCTGGGTCCAGTCGGGGTGCACAATCGGGCGATCATTCAGCATGGATGGGTGAATGGTGATGCGGTCAACTTTTTCAACGCCGTTCTTTTGCATAATTTTGATGAACGCGTCCATTTGCTCATTGGCGGCGTCAATGTATTCCTGGGGGAATTGTTTCCAGTAGCCCAGCGGAACGCCGCCATCAGCCATATTATACATCCAGTCCGGGCCGGGGGCGGTCACAGAAGTGCCTTCCGGGCGGCCTACTACTACATACTTCAGCGGGTCCCATTCGTTCCAGCAGTTTACGATTTTAGCCATGATTTCCTCCGTTGGGTTAAAGGCTCTTAATCTTTTCTTCTCCCGGCCCGCCCAAAGGCAGGGCGGAGCCGGGCGTACGTTTATCTTCTAGGCGGCTTCGTCTATTTCCATGGCGTTGGCCTTTTCACCGTTCTTGAACAGCGGATTGCCATCTTCATCATAGTGGAAGCCATACTCGTTGGAAGGCTTGATGCTCTGGGTTGCCAGCGACACGGCAATCATTGCGATGAAAGCGCAGATCGGAGCGGCCAGAGTCCATATGTACCAGTCGCCTGCATAGGCGATGTCTTTCAGGGTGAAGCCGTTGGCTATGCCTGCTCCGATTACGCGCACGGAGATGCCGGTGATAATCCCTGCGATTGCTCCGTATTCATTGGCTTTTTTCCAGTAAAGGCCGAGAGTCATGGCGGCGAAGAGGCTGGCCATGATCAGGTCGAAGCCCAGGGCAAGCAGCAGGTAAACCATTTCAAGGGAGAGCGCCAGATACACTGCGAAGATGGAGAATGCAACAACGCAGATGCGGCTTACCAGAACTAGTTCTTTGTCGGTGGTGTTAGGACGGATTACGTCTTTCCATACGTTTTTGCTGATCATGCCGCTCATGGCGAGAAGGGCTGAAGAAGCTGCGCCCATTACAGCGGAGAGGCAGGCCCCCACAAAGAGAATTACCAGCGGGGTGGGGAGCATGGTTTTTACCATAACCGGAACAATCAGTTCAATGTCGCCGCCCAGTGCGGATTCGGGGATCACATTGGTGTGAACCAGGGTCCAGCCGGTGTAGGCGAGCAGAATCATCAGCAGGCTGAGCATAATTTTGATGCACATGCCGACCAAAGCAGAATTGCGGGCAACAGAAGCGGTTTTGGCTGCGAATGCGCGCTGCATGAGGTCGGGGCTGACAATGGAGCCGATGCCGATCAAACACCATGAGGCAAACCAGGCAACCCAGATCCTGGGTTCGGAAACTTGCGGGAGGATGTGCATTTTTTCCTGAGGCACGGTGTTGATAACCGCGTCAAACCCGCCGGCCAGGCCGAGGGCAATGGGAGTGAGCACGAAGATGCCAAGGGCGACAAGGCAAACCTGCACCATGTCGGTGGCCATAACAGCCCAGAGGCCGCCCAAAGTGGTGTACACTGCAATTACGCCAATTCCGATAATGGCGGCGGTAACAAGGTCCCAGCCCATGAAAGCGTTGCAAACCTTGGCGAAAACGAGGATTTGAACGGACACCCAGAAGATGAAGGTCAGGATGGTTACCAGGCTGACGGTGAATCCGGTGCTTTTGCCGTAACGCAGATAAAAGTAGTCCCCAAGGGAGAGAAGCTTAAGCTTCCAGAGCTTGGGCATGTAGAAAAGGCCTGCCAGAAGCAAGCAGAAAATTCCGCCCAGTGCGGAAGAGGCCCCCCACATTTTGTCATCGTTCCAAATGCCCATTCCGTAGGTGAGGCCGGGCAGGGAGAGGATGATTGAACCTCCCAGAAAGCATGCGGTAAGAGCCGCGGAGTTGAACAGAAGAGTGAACTGGCGGCCTGCGACCAGATATCCTTCGGCAGAACTTGCTTTTTTACGCACCAAAAAACCTACCATGATCATACAGGCGAAATAGATGATAACGCCTATGTACAATGCCGGCATATTCAGATTATTTTCCATTTTTTATTTCCTCCTAGCTTTTTTTGGGACCCCATCGTTTCCCTTTCTATTTTTTTACTATCCTCTTTTTTTCGCAAAAAAGATGTAGTTTACGGTAAACACTTTTGACTACATTAAGATATTGCTTCTGCAGGAATGAGAAAAAAGAAAACTCAGTAGCGGCAGGCCGGGGAACGCAGGTTACATTCTTCTCGTCAAAGTTTTTAAGCGGTGAGGGCTAGCCTGATAGTAACTCTTAGGGTATGGTGTTCCACAGCGGAGGCGAACTGCTTGCAGTTGCCGCTTCTGCCATCATCTTTTCTAAGGAGCATAGGGAACGGTGCCGGATGTAAATAAACAGGCTGTGAAAGAACAGCTGGAAGTTATTTTGGAGAGCAGAGACTTTTCAGCATCCGACAGGTTTCGGCAATTTTTGCGTTTTGTGGTGGAAGAAACTTTGGCCGGGCGTGAAAACGAACTCAAGGCCTACACCATAGCCACCCAGGTTTTCGGGCGTGACAAGAATTTTGACCCTTTGCTTGACCCTGTGGTGCGGGTGGAGGCGTCCAAGCTCCGCAACAAGCTGGAGCAGTTTTATTTGCGCCGGAAAGGCAGGAACAAGGACAAGGTTCTGATTGGAATTCCCAAAGGAACTTATGTGCCTACTTTCTCCATAATTGAAGAGCCCGCCTTGAAAGTGTATGTGCGGGACGAGCTTGACGACGACTTTGATGATTACGTTGAAGAGGACGGCTCGGATCTGCATGGGGACGAGCTGGACGTTGCGGAAAAGGGTTCTCCGTTCAGGGGAGAGCCTGATGAACAAGGAGGCGTGTTTGCGGAGCAGGAAAAGCCTTCAGAGCCCACAGTGGCGATTCTTCCTTTTGTGAACATCAGCTCCGCTCAGGAAATAGGGCATCTTTTAAGCGGCCTTGCCGAAGAACTGGCCATTGCGCTGACCAAATTTGAAGACCTCAAGGTGATCAGCGCGCATGCGATGAACCTGGACACGGCTGCAGAGTCCGACCCCAGAGTGCTTTCAAAGTCGCTGGGGGCGAGATTTATTTTGTATGGCAGCGCCCAGCTCGATTCCAATATCATCAGGGTGAGAATCAAATTGGCCGATACCGCCAGCTACACAACCCTTTGGGCCGAAAAATTTGACGAACCCTATACCGCCACCGGCCTGTTCGAAATCATAGACACCACAGTGGCCCAGGTGACCGCGCAAATAGGCGACAGTTTCGGCTACATCAAGCGCACCCTCTTCAGTGAGGCGCCTTCACAGCGCACGGGCGACATCAAGGCCTACGAGGCGATTCTGTACTACCACCACTGGGCCGCCAACCTTGCCGAAAGCCGTTTCATCAAGGCCAAAGAGGCGCTGGATAAGGCCATTGAGGCTGACCCCCGCTACAGCCTTGCCCACGCGATGCTGGCGGACATATATGCGGTGCATTACCAGTGGGGCTACGACCTGTTTCCCAACGACCTGGAGATGGCGCAAAAACTTTCAAAACGCGCCATTGAACTTGATTCGCACTGCCAGTACGCGCAATGGAGCAGGGCTTACAGCTGCTACCTTACCCGCGACCATGAGCAGTTTGTTCAGCTGGCCCGTTTGGCCATAAGCCTCAATCCGGCCGACACCAATATTCTGGCGGCGG
>CAZDJL010000003.1:0-19296 GCA_964505745.1 uncultured Desulfovibrionaceae bacterium
AAAGGAGCTGCCCGCCAGCAGGCCGGGTGAGCGGCCAGGCCGGGAATTTTTCGCGTTGCTCCTTTTTTGCGCTGCCCTGCATGCGCTTGCGGGTTGGCGTAAAAGTGCCGCCGTGCAAGGAGCTTGGATTTGGCGTTCGAGGTCTCCTTGCTGCTTTGCCCCCGCTGCGGACTTTTTGGTGCCTACGCCAGTGGATTTTGGCGGGCGCCCATGTTATTGGTTCAGCGGCAGCTCAAGCACAATGGCATCTTCTCCCGTGTCTCTGTAGTATCCTTTGCGAACGCCGATGGGCTTGAAGCCGAAACTCTGGTACAGGGCAATTGCGGGCTGGTTGGTTTCTTTCACTTCCAGCAGGATGCGAGACACCCCCAGGCTCAGAGCCTCATCTATCAATGTTCGCATCAGGGCGGAGGCCATGCCTTTCCTGCGCAGTTTTGGGCTGGTCGCTATATTTACTATCTCTATTTCTTCCTTCAGATGGTAGAAGGAAACATATGCGCCAAGAGCGCGGTTTCCGGTTTTAATGCCAATAATCTGGAAGGCCTGATGGGCCATGGCCTGCCGGAGGTGCTTTTCACTCCAGGGCAGAGAGAAGCACGTTTTTTCAAGCAGGGCGACTGCGGTTGCGTCTTCTTCGCATAAAGGTTCAACCAGATCGAGCATGTTCCGGTTTTCAGCATTTTCAGATGAATGATTTTTCATTGGAGCAATATGCCTGATTTATATTCTCTTTACACCGAACAGCAAACGGATGAGCTGGTTGAGGTTCTGGATGACAAAGGCAGGGCATTCATGGTCATGTCTCTGGCCCAGGCCCATAAGCAGGGGCTCTGCTACCAGCTTGTGATTGCTTTGCTGTATTGCCCTCAGGGGCTTTTATACATTCAACAGCGCTCAAGGCAAAGCCCTTTGTTTCCGGACATCTGGGATGTGTCGTCAGTTGTGCCGGTGCGGGCAAACGAGGCTCCGGCTGATGCTGTATCGCGCGGTCTTTATGAGGCGTTGCGGGTCAGGCCGACCAACTGTGTGGAAATGAGCTCCGAGTTGCGCAAATTGCCTTATGGCGTGCACAGAATTGTGACTTTCCAGGCTTTGGCCCCATCGCAGATACCCGCCCCGGACAGCCGCTTCGTCGACCGTTTGATCAAAGTGAACGCTTTGGAGCTGGAGCTTGTTCTGAAAGAGTTTCCCGAACAGACCAGCCCGGCACTCCGCTATATAGGCGAGAAAGGCCTCGCATTTAAAAAGGCTTAGGCGAGCAGGCCCAGCAAGCTGTGATAAACGAAGGGGTTTGCGGCAGCAATCCCGCTGGATTCAAGCGTGTATTGGTCGCCGTTCAGGGTTCCCACCCGGCCTCCGGCCTCTTGCACCAAAAGCCAGCCGGCCGCCACATCCCAGGGCTTAAGCCACTCTTCATAATAGGCATCGAAACGTCCTGCGGCCACGTAGGCCAAATCGAGGGCAGCGGCCCCGAAGCGGCGCAGCCCCTGGGTTGCGGGCAGCACCTTTTCCAGGCGCTTTAAAATAAGATGCAGGTTTTCTTTTGTGTCATAGGGAAAGCCGGTGGCCAGAAGCGAACTGGAAAGTTCTTTTGTTTTTGAAACCTCCAGCTTTGTGCTTTCGGCAAAATTTCCTTTTGCGTCAGGTTCTTTTCCCATATAGGCGCCTGCTCCCCGAACAGCGTAGAAACATTCGTCTATCAGGGGGCAGTTCACTATGCCAAGCAGAACTTCACTGCCGCTCCAAAGGGCCAGCGAAGTGGCCACAAACGGCATTCTATGCGCATAATTCGTGGTTCCGTCTACCGGGTCAATGATCCAGGCAGGGGCTTCAAGGCTGGCCGTCAATCCTTTCGCCGCGCTTTCTTCGCCCAGAAAGGCAATGGGCCGGTCAGGCCTGCCAAGCTGTTCAATCAGAAACTCTTCCACCGCCACATCCGTCTGGGTAACCAGATCCATGGGGCCTTTGTGGGATATGTTCAAAGGGCCGTGGCTTTGTTCCTTTATTATCCGGCCCGACTCAAGCACTATGCGCAACACTTCCGGGAGCAGGGACTTTGCTGTTTCTGGCGTAAGGTTCATGATATAAATGAAGCGGCCTGCAGTTTTATGCAGGCCGCAGTTTAGTTTATGAAAACGTCCTGGTAAAAGGCCGGGTTCTCTATGGCCTTGCCTGTGCCTCGAACCACAGTGGTCAGCGGGTTTTCGTCCACCACTATTTTAAGCCGGGTTTCGTTGAAGAGAATTGTGTCAAGCCCTTTCAGCAGGCTTCCTCCCCCGGCCATGAGCACCCCGTTGTTTAAAATGTCCCCTGCCAGCTCCGGCGGGGTTTTGTCCAAAGCCTTTCTCACCGCCTGCACAATTACCCGCACCGGCTCGGCCAGAGCCTCGCGGATATGGCCGTCCGTCACCCGGAGGGCCTTAGGGGTTCCGCTCACCAGATCTTTGCCCGGAACATCCATGGCAAGCGGCTCCGGCAGAGTATAGGCGGAACCTATGGCTATTTTTACGCGTTCCGCCATGTTCTCGCCAATCATCAGCTGGAATTCGTCCTGAAAATAGCGCTGAATCGCGAGATTCATGGAGTCTCCCGCCACCCTGACCGATTCGGAGTAGGCTATGGCGGAAAGAGAGATGACCGCCACCTCAGTGGTGCCCCCTCCAATGTCCACCACCAGATTCCCGATGGGTTCATTTATTGGCAGGTCCGCTCCTATGGCCGCGGCCATGGGCTCCTCAATCAGGCGCACGTTGCGGGTTCCTGCCTGGTGGGCGGCCTCTATAACCGCCCGCTTTTCCACCTGGGTTATTCCGGTGGGAACGCAGATGACAATGTTGGGCCTGATGATGCGCGGCCCCTTCATAACTTTTGATATGAAGAACGAAATCATCCGTTTGGTCACCTCAAAGTCGGCGATTACTCCATCCTTCATAGGGCGTACAGCTGTGATTTTATGAGGGGTGCGCCCCAGAAATTCTTTGGCTTCCGTACCCACCGCCAGAATGTCGTGGCGTTCCAGGCCAAGGGCTACTACAGAAGGCTCGTTCAGGACAATCCCGTCTTCTTTGGTATATATAAGAGTATTGGCCGTTCCCAGGTCCATTGCCAGGTTGCGGCCAAAAAGAGAGAGGAGTTTCTGCAGCATTGATTTCCCCTTGGTTGTTAAGTATTCCGTGAAGTTTCTTGTTTGGACTGGAGGAGTTTGCTTTTGAGGTAAAGGTTTTCCAGGAACAGGGCGAGATGGTCGGAAGCCATTATTAAAAAATCTTTCATTTCCTGGCTGATTTCCACGGGCTTGTCGTGGGCAAGGCAAAGCACGCCGCGGGTAATTTTGTTTATGTTCAGAGGAAGGCAGCATACAGCCTGCAGGCCTTTGATCGCATTGCCTCTGCCAAACAGGGGCACTCCCAGCGCGGCTTCGGTTCCGGTTGCAAACAGGGGGTTGCCGTCACGGAAGATCCAGCCCAGCAAGCCGCTGCCCATGGGGAACTCATTTTCTTTGGTTTTAAGCGTGAGGTTCGGGTCGCTTTTGCCTTCAATAAAGTATTTTTCACCCGTTTCATTGCGGGCTGCGAAAAAACAGTAGGAAAAGCCGGTGGCGTCGGCCGTAATTTGCAGAAAATGCTGCAGGAAAATATTCCAGCGGCTGAATTTGGCGCGCAGGGTCTGAATTTGATTCAGGCGGGCGTAATAGCTGATTACTTCCCTGTAAGCCATGCTGGAGGAACGGCTTTGCAGGAAGTCGGACATAATGCTCGCAAACATCTGTAAAATTTTTTGGTCTTTATCGGAAAAGGAGTATTGGCGCTTGCTGTCCAGGCATAGCGCCCCCTTGCCGCCCGGCAGCGGGCAGGCCATGAACGCCTTGATTGTGGAGTCGTTATTGTTTTTGTAATAGCCCAGGCTGGTTTGGGCCTGATCCACATTGTTCACCAGCAAAGGCGTCTGATCCCGCAGAACCCACCCCGCAAGCCCGTTGCCTGGGGTGATTTTCACCTCGGTGTCGATGTCGTTGCCCAGGGAGAAACTGGCTGCGAGCCGGTAATGCCTGTTGCCTGGGTCCGGCAGCAGCAAAATTACCGAATAGGAGTCGAAAACGCTGCCGATAAGACCTAGCATCTGGTTATATTGCGTGTTGTCCGTCATCAAGTCGCCTTTAGCTGTGTCAGGATGTCCCCCTGAATGTAAGCGGGCTGAAAGCATGAATACTTCAATTTGATTTACAGGAGTATTGGCCTGCTGGCAATAGCCGCGCCGTCTTTTTTAGCATAAAGCGGCAATATGCAATGTGCGGAAGCGGTCCTTTTATAAAATGCGTAACAGCTCCGCCCGGGCTGGCGGGAGTAAAGCCTTTTGATTTTTAAACCAGTTCATTCAGAAATGTGCCGCCCCTGCGAAGTAAACCCACAGCCGCCGAAATTGTGCAGGCCGCCCTTAACCGCCGTCAAGCGGCAGCTTAAACTGGGAACCGTATGCATCGCCGGGTATTTCGCAAATTTTAAGCGTTTTGCCGGGGCATGGACGCAAACAAGTCATTCATGGCAAAGTTTTTTGCCCAGCACTTCTTCCACATCGCTCACTTTTCCGGCAAGACGCCCGGTCGCGCCATCGCGGTCGTCAATGGTGATGCTGGTAAGCACCCGCGCGCAGCGCCCGCGCATTTTATTATGGCATGCCATTATCAAGGCCATTACCTCTTCCTGGCTTCCTTCCACTGTGGTCTGCATGGCCCCGAGTTTATAATCCAGGCCGGAGCTGTCAATAAGTGTCATAATTGCGGCAATGTGCTCTTTAAGCTCTTCGCCGCTTCCAACCGGTACTATTGAGAATGAAGCTATCATCTGAATATCCTCAAGTTTAGTTGAGGCGCTCGTCCGCCTTGCGGCGGCAAACAGGCATGTTTACTTCAGCGCCCTATAATTTCAAGAAATTTTCTGGCCTGTCCTCTGATATCGCTGTTTCCCACAATGGCGGAAATCAGGGAAAGCCCGCTCACTCCCGTTTTCATTATTTCCGCCGCATTTTCAAGGTTTATTCCGCCAATTGCCACGGAAGGCAGGCTGGTGGCGGAAGCTACCCTGGCTGTTCCGGTCAGGCCTAGGGCTTCCGCTTCTTTGGTAGAGGTGGGGAATACCGCTCCAATGCCCAGGTAATCGGCTCCCTGCTTTTCCGCCAGCCGGGCTTCCTCTATGGTTTGGGCAGAGACTCCGATTATAAAGGATGGGGGGCTCAGCTTTTTCGCTTCGGCAAGCGGAATGTCGCTTTGGCCTATATGCAGCCCGTGCGCGCCTGACAGAATGGCTATGTCCAGGCGGTCGTTGACTATGAACAGCGCCCCCGCTTCTTTGCAAAGGCGGGCCATTTCTGTTGCAGTTTCCAGCAGTTTTCGCCCTGAAAGTTCCTTGTCGCGCAGCTGTATTGCAGTGGCTCCGCCTGCCAGAAGTTCTCTGGTCTGTTCAACAAGGTTTTTGGGCGCTCCGATCTTGCGGTCGGGAATGACATAGAGACGAATAGACCTTGCAATGTTCATTTGGATTCCAATTTGTTAAACAGAAAATTTATTCGCCCATGGCAATATTTTTCTGGGCAGGGCCGACATTGATTCGTTTTATCTGCTTGGCGTCGGACTCGCTTACCTTGAACACCCGATCGGCAAGGTGGAATTCTTCCCCGGGCAGAGGAACTTTCCCGGCAAGCATGCAGAGGTAGCCGCCAATGGTTTCCACTTCCTCGGAGTCCAGATTTATGCCGAGAGGCTCAAGGTCTTCAAGCATCGCCCGCCCGGAAAGCAGAAGGGAGCCATCCTCAAGTTCTTCTATTTCCTGGATTTTTGGCGCGTCATATTCATCTTCAATATCGCCGATGATTACTTCTATGACGTCCTCGATGGTGGCAAGCCCTGAAGTGCCGCCATATTCATCAATGGCCACGGCCATATGGTTTTTGCGAACCAAAAACTCCTGCAGGAGCTCTTTTACCTTTTTCGTCTCGGGCACAAGATAGGGCTCGCGAATGTGCGCCTCAATGGGCTTCGAGATGTCCACATCGTTCTTCAAAAGGGCAAGCAAATCTTTGGCGTAGGCAATGCCGACGATATTATCCCTGGTTTCTTTGTATACTGGAATTCGGGAGTGCCCGTGTTGCGTAATTAAATCCACCACCTCAGAGATGGGGGTGCTGACCTCGGCGTAGACTATGTCCGTTCTGGGGATCATGATGTCCTGCACCTGCAACTCATCAAGCCTGAGCACGGAAAGGAGCATGCTTCCTTCCTGCGGTTCCAGTTCTCCTTCCTCGCGGGCTTCCTTGATGGCTTTTTCAAGCAGTTCTTCGTGGTTCCTGTGAAACAATCCAACAATACGGCTCCATAAAGAGCCGGTACTGTCCGAGTTACCGTCCAAGTTGTTTCCTCCGGTTAAAGGTTGCTGAAAGGGCGGTGAAAACTCAACGGGCATATTTTATGGCCCGCCTCACAATGTCCATCCCTGTTCAGAATGGGGCCATAACTTCAATATATCTATTAAAACACGCTTGCACAAGGGGTTCAGCGCAAAAAAAGCTCTGGAAGCTTGCAAGCTTTGCGCAAAACAAGTAAATGAAGGCTGGGTGGATTGCCTTAAAATATATATTTCAGGAAGAAATGATGATTCATGTTGTAGGAGGCGGGCTGGCGGGTTCGGAGTGCGCATATTATCTGGCGGAACAGGGCATAAAGGTTGTGCTTTATGAAATGAGGCCGCAGAGAAATACCGAGGCGCACAGCACCGCCGGTCTTGCGGAGCTTATTTGTTCCAATTCCTTGCGTTCCGATGAGCTTGCCACCGGGCCGGGGCTTTTGAAAGCCGAACTTGCCGATCTTAAAAGCCTGGTCATGGAGGCCGCCCGCAGAACCCGCGTTCCGGCGGGCAAGGCGCTTGCGGTGAACAGAGAGCTTTTCTCCGGCTTTATTACTGCGGCCATAGAAAATCATCCCAATATAACTCTTGTGCGCAAGGAAGTTGAAAGCCTGGACGACCCCGCCCTCAAGGGTGCGGAGTTTGTGGTGATTGCCAGCGGGCCGCTCACTTCCGGCAGTTTAAGCCGGGAAATCGCAAAAATTCTTGGTGAAGAACATCTTTATTTTTATGACGCCATCGCTCCCATTGTTTCCGCCGATTCGGTGAATATGGAAAAGGCGTTTCTGGGGGCCCGCTACCTTCCCGAAAATACAGACTATCTGAATTGCCCGTTCACGGAAGAGGAGTATCATTGTTTTTGCGAAGCCCTGCTGGCGGGTGAAAAAACTCCTGCCCGGGATTTTGAAAAAGAAATACATTTTGAGGGGTGCATGCCTATTGAGGCCATGGCGGAACGCGGCCCCATGACCTTGGCCTTCGGGCCGTTCAAGCCGGTGGGCTTCACCAATCCCCACACGGGCGAGAGGCCTTTCGCCATTATGCAACTGCGCGCGGAAGATATAAACAGAACCACGTTCAATCTGGTGGGCTGCCAGACCAAACTTACCTACCCGGAGCAAAAGCGTATTTTCCGTATGGTTCCGGGGCTGGAGGAAGTGGAGTTTGTCCGCTTTGGAAGCATGCACCGGAATACTTATGTGAACGCCCCGGTCGCCCTTGCCGATGACCTCTCGCTCAGGCTGCGCCCCGGTGTTTTTATGGCCGGGCAAATTACGGGGGTTGAAGGCTACATTGAATCCGCAGCTTGCGGGCTTTGGCTGGGAATGTTGCTTGCGGCCAGAAAAAAAGGTGTGCCGCTGGAGGCCCCTCCTGTGGAAACGGCCCTGGGCGGGCTGCTTAACCATCTTAAAAATCCGGCTGGGGGCTTTCAGCCCTCCAACATCCATTTCGGGCTGCTGCCGGAGCTTGGGCGCAAAATGCGCAAGGCGGAGCGGAAGGCGGCCTATGCCGAACGGGCGCGGGAAAGCTTTGCCGCATGGCTTTTACGCTTGCCTGATTAATCGGGTATAAGTTTTAGCGCGCCTTTTCTGGGGGGCGGCAAAAGCCCTTTTTGTCCGGCGTTTTCGCTGCTTGGCGTTAATGGTTTTTCAGAGCGAAAAGACCCCAGCCAATTTGAACTTGCTAAAATTTGCGGAATATGTTTTTATTCTTCGTTCAAAATCTGTGCTGATTCAGGTGATGGAATGAAAAAATTGATCGCAGCCAACTGGAAAATGTACAAGACTGTGGCGGAGGCCGAGAATACCGCGTCCGAGCTGATTGGTCTCGTTTCCTGTTTGCCTGGGAACACCGAAGTTGTGGTGTTTCCCCCATTCACCGCCATAGCCCCGGTGGCCGGCGCCTTTAAAGGCCGGCCCGGATTCGGGGTGGGCGGGCAGGACGTGTATCCTGCCGTGGAAGGCGCTTTTACCGGTGAAATTTCTCCGCAAATGCTGCTGGACTTGGGCTGTGAATATGTTCTTTGCGGCCATTCCGAGCGCAGGCATGTAATTGGCGAATCTAATGAGCTGGTTGGCAGGAAAACGGCGTTTGCACTTGAACAGGGGCTGGCGGTTATTCTTTGCGTGGGCGAAACCCTTGCTCAGCGGGAAGCCGGGGAGCTGGGTGATGTGCTTTACGAGCAGCTTAAGTCCGGCCTTAAAGATGTGCCCCGCACCACTGGAAGCCAGGACATAACAATTGCTTACGAGCCTGTTTGGGCCATAGGCACCGGGAAGGTGGCAGGCCCTGCTGAAGTTGAAGAAGCGCATGGCCTTGTACGCAAATATCTGAAAGAATTTTTACCGGCTGAAAGCCGGGAAATCCGCATTTTATACGGCGGAAGCGTAAAGGCCGACAATGCCGCCGAAATTAAATCGCTTGACAATGTAGATGGTCTCTTGGTAGGTGGCGCTTCGTTGAAAGCGGAAACCTTCATGGAAATAATCAAAGCTTAAAAGGAGCATGGCCCGTTTGAAGGGCCAAGGAGAATTGCCTTGGAAAATATAGTTCTTGCTCTGCACGTTACAGTGTGTGTAATTCTGGTGATCATGGTGCTTCTGCAGTCGGGCAAGGAAGGTATGGGCGTAATTTTTGGCGGCGGCGGCTCTTCCTTTTTCGGAAGTTCCGGAGCCGGCGGCATCCTCTCCAAGCTTACCGCATTTCTGGCGCTGGTTTTTATTGTCACTTCCATAAGCTATACCATAATTACAAAGCCTGAAGTCTCTCACGAGGACACCATCATGCAGGGCATTGAGCTTGAAAAGTCCACTCCTCCGGCGCCGCTTGTTCCGGCCAGCCCTGAAAAAAGCGGAACAGAGAACGCTCCGGCCGAATAGGCAAGCGAACCGAATGAACAACCAAAGCACGGGCCTGAAACCCCGTGCTTTTTTTGTATGTAGAACACCCCCTGCTATGCGAGGGTATTCTACGTAAAAGAACGCCGCAAGTGCTGGCGCATTGCGGCGTGTCCGACAGAATTTGTGGGGAAGCGCTCGACAAATGGTCGGAATCTACGCGGCCCCGCCGTTCACACGAGCATTGCATGCCCAGTCCGCCGCATGAAGCGCGTGAAGATGTGTAGTGTCAAACATGGGAATGTCAATATGATGCGGCTCTATCAGCAATGAGATTTCGGTGCATCCAAGAATGACAGCCTGCGCGCCCTTATCAACCAGTCGTGCAATGGCATTTAGGTAGGCGCGGCGTGATTCATCCAGAACACGGCCAAGGCAAAGTTCTTCATAAATGATGCGATGAACGGCCTGGCGATCATCTCCTTCCGGGATCAACACCCGAAGCCCATGTTGTTTTTCAAGGCGCGCACGGTAAAAATCCTGCTCCATCGTGAAGCGCGTCCCCAGCAGTCCCACAGTGGAGAATCCAGCAGCCTTGATGGCCTGCGCCGTAGGATCGGCAATGTGCAATAGCGGAATGTTTGCCGCCGCCTCGATTTGAGCGGCAACCTTGTGCATGGTGTTGGTGCATAGCACCAGGCCATCTGCACCGGCAGCCTGTAGCCTTTTTGCGGCATTGGCCAAGATGTCTCCTGCTTGCTCCCATTTCCCAGCATGCTGCAACTGTTCGATTTCCTGGAAATCGACGCTGTAGAGAATGATTTTTGCCGAATGCAATCCTCCCAGCTTCTGCTTGATGGACTCATTTATGTGCCGGTAATACGGAATGGTTGATTCCCAGCTCATTCCACCGATCAAGCCAATTGTTTTCATACCTGCTCCTTTTAACTGAACCATGGGTCTGACAAAAACATCTGGTCAGAACCTGGGCGCTTCTTTCAGCTGCGTAGTGGGAAACTGATCCGCCCTGCCGGGTTAAGTCGGGTAATGTTAAAACGGATGAGGCCTGTTGCCCGGCTGGCTTGTAATCACTGTTTTTCAAGCAATTTTTCAGCCTTTTTTTTCAATTCCGCAGAGCTGGCCGGGTTGTCAAGCACGTTTTGAAGCTGTTTCTCTGCGTCCTTCGTCCGGTTCAGGTGGCGCAGGTAAAGCTCGCCCAGAGAAAGCCTCACTGCCGGGTTTTCAGCTATGGCGATGGCGTTCAAAAAACTTTCTTCCGCGCCGGGGAAGTCGCCTGCCTGAATTTTGGCCAATCCAATCTTGTGAAGGATTTCAGGGGAACCGGGCTGGCGTTTATTCAGTTCTTCAAGAAAAAAGAGCGCCTCGGCATGGCGGCCTTGGTTCATGGCTTCGGCGGCGCTTGCCGCCAATTCGTCCGGGCTGGCCTCTTTGGCAAGTTCCGGGCGTATTGCGAGTTCAACTCCGGAAAATGTCTTTTGAGGCAGGCCGGGCGAATTGCGTTTGTATGAAATGCTTATGATAAGCATTCCGGCAAGGATCAGATAAATAATCCAGCGCAAGGCCGGAAGCGGAGATTTTGGCTGTTCTTTTTTATTGTCTTCGGATTCCGGTTCAAACATTTTTCTTCTCCAGGGCGTCCAGCCTGCGGATGATTGTCTTCTGGCGTGTAGCCAGGAAATACAAATAGCAGCCCAGGCCGGAGCCGGCAAGGCTTGCGGCCAGCGCAAGCGCGAACAAGTCAGTCATTTTTTCCCTCCCGGCTTGAAATGGAATGAACTTTATCCAGCCTGTCCAGTACGGTTATCTGGCGGAAACGCAGCATGGTCAGAGCCAGCCATACAATGCCCGCGCCAATGACGCAAAAAAGTAAAGGAGAAAGCATTTCTGCGGCAAAGTTCCCCTTCAGGACAAGCGCATGGGGGTGCGCCCCTTGCAGCCAGCGCGATGAAAAGAAGATGAACGGCACATTCATAAACGCGGCAATGGCGAGAACAGAACACATTTTTTTTGAGCTGGCTCCGTTTTTTCCTGAATTGCGCAGAAAAATGCATCCCGCATACATCAGGCAGAGAAGAAAAGTGGTGAACAGCTTTGGCTCCCAGCGCCACCAGACTCCCCAGGCGAGCTTTGCCCACACCATCCCGGTTGCCAGAGTGATTGCTGAAAACAGCACCCCTGTTTCAATGGCGGCCTGAGCCCAGTTGTCGAAACAAGGGCTGCGCCTCCACAAAAAGCCAATGCTTGAGGCGAAAACCGTGAACAGGCTGAACAGGCCCCACCACGCAAAGGGGATATGTATGAAGAAAATGCGGAAATAATCGTTCATCCTGGCTTCCGGCGGCGACCACACGAAAATTGCCCACGGCATTCCGGCAAGCGCGCCCAGGGCAAGAAGGCATAATACCTGGGTTCTACTCATTGGCGGCCGCCCTGAACAGGAAGGGGGAAAGCAGAAGGGCCAGGGAAATGAACACCATGTCCGTGGCCGCCGTGAACAGCAGCGTCCGCCACACCCCGGCTCCGTTTTCCGATATAAAGGCGAGGCTCGCGAGGTTTATTCCGGCCATAAGCAGGGGCAGGCAGGCGGGCGCCAGCAGAATGGCGGCAAGGTGCCGTTCCCTGCCGGTTTTGGCCAAAGGGGCGAACATGGCGGATATGGCGCACAATCCTGCATTGCACAAAGCCCAGCCTATGGCTGCGCCAAAGGAAAGGCTTGCCGCGCCGATGTTAAAAAACACACATGTGGCCGCCAAGTAAAAGAGCTGGGCCAATGCAAGCACTATGAACACCGAAATTGCTTTACACAGCCAGATTGTGCGCGAACCGGCGGGAAGAATAAGCAGCGCCGCAAGGCATGGACGTTCATTCTCGTATAAAGCGGGAGCGGTAAGAATGCAGGAAATCAGGCTTGCAAGCCAGAATGCGCTGGCTGCAAGGCGCGGGCTGGGGGCTGCCAATTCGGAGGCGGCCAGCCCCATCAGGAAAATGGGCAATATTCCAACCATCAGGGCCTGGATGAAAATTCCTCCCGGCCCCATGGCGAAATGCAGGTCTTTGCGCACGAACAGGCAGATTGCGCTCAGCATGCCTCATCTCCTTGCAGCGGTTTGACTTCACCCGTGAATAAGCCGGTCGCCTTTTCATTTATTTCAATCAGGTGGGTGAACAGGGGGAAGCCCGATGGGCTGAAATCAGGCTCAAGAACATTGCTGGCCCAAACAACCGCACTGTGCCTGCGTTTGATGATTTCCCGGCAGAAAGCCTCCAGATATTTACGCTCAATGCTGTTTTCCGGTTCATCCAGCAGAAGCAGCCCGGCCTTTGAGTGGAGAACCCGGCTTAAATCCAGGCGCTGCAACATGCCGCGGGAAAGTGAAGAAGCTTTTTCAGCAAGTGAGCCGGTCAGCCCCATCATTTCCGCCGCCTCGGCAAGGCCTGGATTGGCGGTGTTATTTTTATGCTTGTGAAAACGGTTTTCAAGCCTGTTCCAGAATTCAAGGTTTTCACGCACGCTAAGGCAGGGGTAAACGGAAGGGGAATGCCCGATAAAAGCCGCTGTTGTGCAGGAAGAACGGGTTACACTGCCTTCAAATGGGCTTAACGCCCCCCCCAGCAGGCGGAGAAGGGTGCTTTTACCTGCCCCGTTTTTACCCCGCAACAAGATCCGGTCGCCTTCCCGGACGCGCAGGTTTACTCCGTCAAGATGGAAATGGGGCGGATATGCGAAGCAGAGCCCGGCGGTTTTCAGCATCTTTCGCTCCTTTTGGGCAGCCACGCGGGGAAGATGGCGGCGCACATTAAAATTCCCCCCAGCCAGATGAAGTTGACGAACGGGCTGTTCACGACTCTGACCAGGGCGGAGCCGTCTTTGTTCAGCTGGAGGACAGACAGGCTCAGTTCGTTGGCAATTCCGCGGACGAAACCGGTTTTGGAAAACACCTGATTGTCGCCATAGGCGCGTTGTTCCAAAATAACGCTCTCTCCATTCAGGGTTACTTCCAGCCTGGCGAAAAAGTGCCCCGCCTGCCCGAATTCAAGCCTGTTGCGGGCCATTTCCCATTGTCCGAACCGGGCGTTCTCGGCCGGGCTGATGACGACCTGCCATTCCTCTTTATATGCGCTGCTCATGCTTACGCCGAAAATCAGAATTGCAAACCCGCAGCGCAGAAATCGGCTTGGGGGTTTTGAAGCAAAGGCCGATAGAAAAATAGCGGTGCACAGCCCGGCGAGAATAAGGGGCAAAGGCCTGGTAAAGCCGTTTAAATAAAGGGCTCCGGTTGCAGCGGCGGCCGCCGCGAGCAGGATTATAAGCGTTTTTGTTGAAAAAGAGCGCCCGTCCCACGAAAGGCATGGAATCAGGATCATGTTTGCCATGAACAGCAGCAGTATGGGCAGGCAGGCGTTTATGTAAAACGAAGCGTCAAGCGCCAGTGCATGCTTTCCGAAAGTGGCGGTCAGCCAGGGCCAGAGTGTTCCGGCTGTGATGACGAACCCCATTGCGAAGAGGAGGAAAATTTGAAAAAGAACCAGGCCTTCCCGGCTGAAAGGGGAAGCCAGCTGGCCTCGCTTGCAGGAGAACCGGAATGCCGTTCCCGCAAGCAGCAGCAGCAAGGCGGCGAAGGCAATCAGGCTGAGGCTCCAGTTGCCCAGGCTGAAACTGTGCTTTGAGGCGAGAATGCCGCTGCGCACAATATAGGTGGCAAGAAACGCGGCCGGCAGGGGCAGGATGTAAAGAAGGCTGCTTAGGGCGAATATTTTTTTACGCTTTTTTTCAAAGTAGTTTGCATACAGCGCCGCGGCAAGGGCGAGCCAGGGCAGCAGAGAGCTGTTTTCCACCGGGTCCCATGTCCAGTACCCGCCCCAGCTGGCCTCGGTATAGGCCCACCACATTCCCAGAACAATCCCTGCGCCAAGCAGCACACACGCGCTGACCAGAAAAGTGCTTATCCCCTGATCTTCTGTGGCGGAGCCCGGCCCGCTGGCAAGACGGGCAAGCCCCAGGCATGCAGGAACCGTTAGCAAGGCATAGCCCATAAAAATCAGGGGCGGGTGAATAATGTTGGCCGGGTGGCGCAAAATGGGGTTCAAGCCGTTATATGCCGCTTCAGTAAGCGGAAGAGAGTGCGCCTCGGCGAACGGTTGCGAAAAAGTGGAAAGCAGGAAGAGGAAAAAGGCGAAAATTAAATAGAAAAAGCCCCAGAAATAAAGAGCGGTGGAGCTTGGCAGAGTGTCGTAGAATTTTGTGCGCTGAAATAACAAAGCCGCAATTGAGGCGGATGCTGCCCAGAACAGCAGGGAGCCCTCCGGCCCCGACCATAACGCGCTGGCCCGGAAATGCGCGGGAATGTCCGGAGAAGAGCGGCCCAGGCAATAAGCCAGGCTGTAGTCGGATTTAAGCAGGGCCGCCAGCAGGATTAAAAGGCAGGCAAGCATCCCGGCGGAGGCAATCAGGCAAAAGCTCTCAAGCTGGCGGTTTATGCTTGCCGCTTTTGTAAGGCGTTCCGCCACCGGCTTGCTGAAAACCACTGCGGCCAGGGCCAGGGAAACGAAAAAGCCGAGTAGGAGAATGGTTTGGGCCAGAATGTACATTTAATCCTGCTGACGCTTTGTTTCATATTTTGCAGGGCAGGCGGTGATAATCTCCGTGACGTTTATTCCGGGCCCCACAGGGTCGCAGGTTCCGCTAAGGAACACGTCCTGCCCGTTTTTCAGGCCGGGAGGCATTTGCCCGCTATAATGAATGTCCAGGATTTTCAATGGATTTTCTCTGTCCTGGAGGCGAATGCCGCCCTGGGAACCGGCTTCTCCGGCAAGCCATCTGCCGTAAACCTGTATCGTTTCATTTGCCGCTGGGCTCTCCACCCCTGTGTCTAAGGATGAGAGAAGCTCTTCCACAGAATACACTTTCAGGCTGGAAGCGGTCAATCCGAGATAAAGCAGGATGGCAAGCCCGGCAGAAGCCAGAAGGCCCGCGAGGAGGTAAGGTTTCAAGTTGCGTTCAGCCATGGATTGTCTTGCGGTTTGTTGATTTTGGTTCTTTTTTAGCAGTTAATGCCAGAAAAAAAAACCATTTTTAAAATGCCCGGTTTTTGTTTTAAAGCTTGCTCAAACCCTGTTCACAGTCTATTATTACGCACCTCTGTTCAGGTAATTTTTTTCCGTTATTTTGTCTTCAGGCTTAAGCCAAATAAATTGCTAATTTTTAAGGAGTTTTCAATGTTGTCACGCCGGGAACTGGCAAATGCCATACGCGCGCTTAGCATGGATGCTGTTGAAAAAGCCAAGTCAGGCCACCCGGGAGCCCCTCTCGGCATGGCTGACATGGCGGAAGCGTTGTGGCGGGGAATTTTAAAGCATAACCCTTCAGACCCCAACTGGCCCGATCGTGACCGCTTCGTCCTTTCCAACGGGCATGCCTCCATGCTTCTTTATTCGCTTCTTCATCTTTCCGGATATGACCTTGGCATTGAAGATATCAAAAATTTCCGCCAGCTGTCTTCCAGAACCCCGGGACACCCCGAGTATAAATACACTCCCGGCGTTGAAATAACCACAGGTCCCCTCGGGCAGGGTATTGCCGCGGCGGTGGGCATGGCAGTTGCCGAAAGCGCGCTTGCCGCCGAATTCAACCGTCCCGGCTTAGAAATTGTGAACCATTATACCTATGTGTTTGTTGGGGACGGGTGCCTTATGGAAGGCATCTCGCACGAGGCCAGCTCGCTTGCCGGAACTCTCAAGCTGGGCAAGCTGATAGTGCTTTACGACTCAAACGGAATTTCAATAGACGGCGAAGTCAAGAACTGGTTCTCGGAGGATGTGGCCGCCCGCTACAAGGCTTACGGCTGGCAGGTGATTGAGGACGTGGACGGGCACGATGGCGGCGAGGTTGCCGAGGCCATAGAAAAGGCCAGAGCCGATCAAGGCCGCCCCAGTATGATTTGCTGTAAAACCCATATAGGGTTCGGATCGCCCGGCAAGGCCGATTCCGCTTCAGCCCACGGCTCTCCCCTTGGCGAAGCTGAAGTTGCCGCAACCCGAAAGCAGCTGGGCTGGAGCCATGAACCGTTCGTAATACCCGAAGAAATTTACAAGGCCTGGGATTGCCGCGAAAAAGGCCAAAAAGCCCAGGCAGAATGGGAAAAGCTTTTTTCCGCTTATCAGGCCGCCCACCCCGACCTTGCGTCGGAATTTTTGCGCCGCGTTAATGGCGAGCTGCCTAAAATTCTTAAGGACAGCGGAGAATGCCTTGCCCACAACATGGCGGAAGAGTGCGAAAATCTGGCTACCCGCCAGGCTTCGCTGAAGGTGCTGAATGAACTTGCCCCCAGTTTGCCTGAACTGTTTGGCGGCTCGGCCGACTTGACCGGGTCGGTAGGCACGAAGTTCAAAGGGGTTAAGCCCTATGGCCCCGAAAACCGCGATGGGCGTTATCTTTACTATGGCGTCCGCGAGTTTGGCATGGGGGCGATAATGAATGGCATAGCCCTGCATGGCGGTTTTATTCCCTACGGCGGAACTTTTCTGATTTTTTCCGATTATGCGGTAAATGCAATACGCATGGCCACCCTGATGAAGCAGCGTGTGGTCTGGGTGCTTACCCACGACTCCATAGGCGTTGGCGAGGATGGCCCCACCCATCAGCCGGTAGAGCAGCTCCCCGCCCTAAGGCTTCTGCCCGGGCTCAAGGTGTGGAGACCTTGCGACACGGTGGAAACCGCCTATGCCTGGCTGGATGCGCTTGCCGGCCAGGGGCCTAGCGTGCTTGCCCTGTCCCGGCAGAACCTGCCTTGTGTGGTTCGCAGCAGGGAAACGATGGGCGATGTAAGCCGTGGCGCTTACATTGTAAAAGAAAGCAACAATTCGACTCCAGAAGCGATTGTCATTGCCACCGGATCGGAGGTGGAGCTCGCCCTCAAAGCTGCGGCCGAGCTTGCCGACGTGGACGTGCGCGTGGTTTCCATGCCCTGCGCGGAGGTTTTTGAGGAGCAAAGCCGCGAATACCGAGATTTCGTGCTCCCTCCCCATGTTCGCGCCAGGGTGGCGGTTGAGGCCGCCCAAGCCGACTGGTGGGCCAAATATGTTGGGCTTGACGGCCAGGTCATAGGCATGCGCAGTTTTGGAGAATCCGCCCCGGCCAAGGATTTGTTCGTTCATTTCGGGTTTACGGTTGAGGCCGTTAAATCCGCCGTAAAAAAACTTGTCAGGAAATAATTGCTGCTGGCTTATTGGCTGGAAGCCAAAGAATGTTTTAAGGAGACTTCCCCATGAAAGTGATCAGTATGGATGATGTGAATCTGTCCTCAAAACGGGTTTTAATCAGAGAAGATTTGAATGTGCCGGTCAAGGACGGCAAAGTTACCAACGACAACCGCATCAGGGCCGCGCTTCCCACAATTGAAAAAGCGTTAAACGCCGGCGCCAGGGTTATGATTATGTCGCACCTGGGCCGCCCGGTCGAAGGAGAGTTCGCTCCGGAATTCTCGCTTGCTCCGGTGGCCGATGCCCTTTCCGCTCTGCTTGGCAGGCCGGTGAGACTGGTGAGCGACTACCTGGAAAACCCGGTGGAGCTTGCAGAGCATGAGGTCGTTCTTCTGGAAAACGTGCGTTTTAATGCCGGTGAAAAAAAGAATGATCCGGCTCTTGCCGCAAAACTCGCCTCTCTTTGCGATGTATTTGTCATGGATGCGTTTGCCACCGCGCACCGCGCCCAGGCCTCCACCGAGGGGGTTATCCGTAAAGCGCCTGTGGCCTGCGCCGGGCCCTTGCTTACGGCGGAACTGGCGGCCCTTTCCAGGGCTCTCAAGGCTCCCGAGCATCCTTTGGTCGCGCTTATCGGCGGATCGAAAGTTTCTACAAAGCTCCTTCTGCTTGAAGGCCTGCTTGAAAAAGTGGAGTGCCTGATTGTGGGCGGCGGCATTGCCAATACTTTCCTTAAGGCCAGCGGGGCCGAGGTGGGCAAATCGCTTTGCGAGGATGATCTGGTTGCCGATGCCAAGCGAATTATGGAAACGGCCCACCGTAGAAATAAGGATATTCCTCTGCCGGTTGATGTGGTGGTGGCTTCCGAATTGAGTGAAAACGCCGTTGCCGAAGTTAAGGAAGTGGCCGCTGTGGGAAAAGACGACATGATTCTTGATATCGGCCCGAAAACCGTTGAGATTTACGGGAAAATTTTGATGGGAGCCAAAACTGTGGTCTGGAACGGCCCGGTGGGCGCCTTCGAGATAGATCAGTTTGGGGAAGGAACCCGGGAGCTTGCAGAGATTATTGCGGCAAGCCCGGCGTTTTCATTTGCCGGGGGCGGCGATACTGTGGCCGCGGTTCAAAAGTACAATGTCCGCGATAAAATGGATTATGTGTCCACTGCGGGTGGCGCACTGCTGGAGTTTATGGAAGGCCGGGTTCTGCCTGCCGTGGCGGCTTTGGAAGACCGTGCAAAATAAACTTGAGGCGGTTTGTTCCGGCCGCTTTGATAAAGTGCGTATTTTAAGCTATAGTTCTTGCATTGACATAACACATTTTTGGAAGGAGTAAAAAATGCCGCTGACCGGACCAAAAGAAATGTTCGACCGCGCCTATAAAGAAGGCTACGCGGTTGGAGCGTTCAACGTAAACAACATGGAAATTATCCAGGGCATAATGATGGCCGCTTCCGAAGAGCGCGCCCCTCTCATCCTCCAGGTTTCCGCGGGGGCCCGTAAATATGCAGGCCAAAATTACATTATCAAGCTGATCGAAGCGGCGCTCATGGACACCGACTTGCCGGTGGTGCTGCATCTCGACCACGGTCAGGATTTCGATATCTGCAAGGCCTGTGTTGACGGCGGGTTCACTTCGGTAATGGTGGACGGCTCCCATCTCCCCTATGAAGAAAATATCGCTCTTACAAAAAAGGTTGTGGAATACGCCCATGACTGCGGCGTGTGGGTAGAGGCGGAGCTTGGCCGTTTGGCCGGTGTGGAGGAAGATGTTGTGGCTGAAAAAAGCATTTACACCGACCCTGACCAAGCTGCTGATTTTGTTCAGCGCACCGGCTGCGACTC
>CAZDJL010000004.1:0-17931 GCA_964505745.1 uncultured Desulfovibrionaceae bacterium
TGGGTTACCCGTATAAAAAGAACGACCTCTATCACCTGAAAGTGGTGGGATATACGTTTTTGCCCGAATAGTGCAGGAAGTTCCCGCCAGGGCCCCGGCTTCCCATATCTGCGCCGCATCCACGGCTGCTAAATTCCAGGATATTAGAGCATTTCAACTTTGAAAAAGCGTATGCCCTGATCAGCGACTTCAGGCATCAATTTATAGGGAACAGGGGCTGGTTTCAGGAAAAAACCGGCCAGCCTTCTCCTGTTTTGTCTGGAGAAAGCCGGCCGGCAGATCGCCGCTTCAGTTTTTTTATTTATTCATGCCATGAAGGGTTAACGGGCATGCTGTTATCCTTTTATTGCGGCGGCGGTTATATTTCCACAAGCTTGTATGTGCGGCTGCCAAGCCCGATTTTTTCGGCGTAACTCAGCTGGTGTTCGCCTATGGTGTAGGGCCACACCCCTTTAAACTTGTCTTCGCCTGCGGCCACGCCTTCTTTGAGCTGGGAGTTCGTGTAGCCTATTTGCTGGTTGACCATGTCGAAACAAGCCTGATCCAGCGCCACCGGGTCAAACGACGCCGCGATTCCGATGTCCGGCACAATGGGCGTGTCCGACCACGGCACGCAGTCACAGTCGGGGGTGATGTCGGTCATGAAGTTGATATACCCCACCTTGCGCTCTTTACCCTTAACTGCGCCATAGGCGTATTCCACCATCCGCTCTATGAAGGGCTCAAGCTCCGTTTCCCAGCTCAGGCTGATGGCCTTGGTGGGGCACACGGTCATGCATTCTCCGCATCCGATGCAAACGTTGGGGTCAATGACGGCTTTGCCCTTTGGCATGGAAGTGGCGTTGGTCGGGCAAACATGCAGGCATGCCTGGCACGCCACGCAAAGCCGGGGGGCCACTTCGAATTTGGCGGCGTGCTGCTCTTTTTTGCCCTGGGCAGGGGAGCACCCCATGGCCAGGTTTTTGATCGCCCCGCCAAAGCCGCTCATCTCATGCCCCTTGAAGTGCGACATCACGAACATTCCATCTGCTTCGGCTATTACTCCGGCGATTTTGACCGAATTGAAGTGCTTGCCTTCAACCTTGACCCTGCGGGTGAACGTGCCGCACAGGCCATCGGCGATAATCAGGGGCGCGTTTACCGTGGCATATGAGAAACCGTGCTCCAGGGCTGTTTCAAGGTGGTCCACCGAGTTGTGGCGGCTTCCCTTGTACAGGGTGTTGGTGTCTGAAATAAAGGGTTTTCCCAATCCGGCCCGGATTTTGTCCACAACCACCCGGGCGAATTTCGCCCCGATGTGGGAGTCGTTTCCCCGTTCGCCGAAGTGGATTTTCACCGCCACGAGGTCGTCCGGGTCGAGGTTTCCGGCGTAACCCAGCGCGTCCACCAGCCCGGCGACCTTGTTGATTTTGTTGTCGCGCTCCGAGCGCGCCCTGATTCCGGTGAAGTAAACAGTGGACTCCTGCATATTAATTACCTTCAAGCCTTTCCGCCCGCTTCAAATAAAGGGGCAGCCCTGCGGTTATGAATACCACTTCGTGCGCGACCCTGGCCAATTCCTGATTGGCGAAGCCGGCGAAGTCGATAAACCTGTTTCCCAAATCCGTTGCCGGGGCAATCCCCAGTCCCGTTTCATTGCTGATGATTATGGCATCGTTTTCAAGCCGCCCGGCAGTTGCGCACAAAGAGCATACTGCGGCTCTTATGGCCGTGTCGTCCATTGTCTGCATCATGTTTGAAATCCAAAGGGTGATGCAGTCTATGAAAAACAGGCCGTTTTTCATCTGCGAGTCTTCAAGCGCGAGCGTTGGCGCAAGCTCCAGCGCCTCCTCAATCAATTCCCAGTTGCGGCCCTGCGCGGCCCTGCGTTCCTGATGCGTTTTTATTCTTTCCCGCATGCTCTGATCCGAAGCCGGGCATGTGGCCACATACACCAGCCTGTTTCCCGGCTTTTCCAGCGCCAGGGCTTCGGCCCATGCGCTTTTGCCGCTGCGCCTGCCGCCAATGACCAGAGTAATCATTATTTGCCAAGCTCACGCATGCGTTCGGCCAGGCTGGTCAGTATCCGCGATACCGCTGCAAGGTTGTCGGCGTCCGCGCTTTTGTCCGCGAGCCTGCGGTTGATCCAGGCCGCTGTGTAAAGAATGTTGGAATCATCAAGGGCGCGCACGCCAGGGTAGCGTTTCAGGTTGCGTAAAAGCTCGTTTCGTGCGTTTTCCCTTTCAATAACGCTTTGTTCGTAAACCGTTTTCGCCCCTGCCAGAACAACCTTTGCATCGGCCGCCTGGCCTGGCTCAGCCTGATCGTTCGCAATGCTGGCCTCTATGTATTCCTTATTCTTGTTGTATGCTTCAAGCGATGCCGCATAGTAGGCATCGAGGTGGCGCACAATTGAAGGGCTGGACGCGCAGGCCTCAAACACCGCGGCCACGCCGCTGGCAGCAGCCGAGTAGTAGCTGAACATCATGCGCTGTTCAGGCTCGGTCATTTTCCGTGATCCGCCTTTGAACTGGCGTGTATCCTCGCTTGCAATCTGCTGCATGGTGGCAAGAAACCTGTTCGCATAGAGCCGGTAGAGGGCCTCGAGCATGGAAGGGGCAAGCACATATTTGAGAGTTTCCGCCCGGTCGCGTTTGAAAAAATCGTTCAAGTCCGTGCCATAGCGCACGTTCAGGCCGAGCAGGGAGGTGCTGGCGTAGCCCTTTCCGCCAGACGCGTTGGCGTGGGTTCCGGGAGGATAATATGAATTGACCAGAAAAGAGGCGAGGTCTGCAATGAACCCATTGGACACCACGCTGTCTTCATGCAGCGGGGGGGCGATTCCTCCCACCTGGACCTGCTGCCCGCTGGACGAGGTTACTTCCATTCCTCCCTCCGCAGCCTGGCCTGAAGAAGCGCCCCCGTCTTCAGTTCCGTTTGAGAGGCGCTGGTTCAGCAGGGCCATGGCCTCTTCTTCTGTGGGAATTTGCTCGGCCGCTGAGCCTTCAGGCTGCCCCGGAGCCAGGGCCGGAAAGCCTGAGCCCTCCGTGGACGAATTTCCCATGTTTTGCGGAAGGGCGATGCTTTCTTCGCTGCTTCCGGGTTTTTTCCATTCGCGGTAGTAGTTGGTTATGTCTTTATAAAAGAACAGGCTTGCTCCTATGGCAAGCAGAATTAGCATCAGGAATATACGCAGAATTGTTTTAGGGGCGCTTTTGGGCATCACGGCCTCCTTGGTTTGTTTTTATAAATAAATCTTTATTTTTTATATGGGTTTGGGAATGATACGCAGGTAGAGATCGCCAAGCCATGGGCCTATTTTTTTGCCAAGGCCGCGCAGGCGCATCGGCCGCCCCGGGGTATAGTCCAGGGGAAGGGTTACCTCTATGTTTTGCTTCTTTCCGGACATGCCGTGCTGAACCTGCAGGCGGATGCGCATTCCAGGCCGCAGCGCGCTTACGGGAACAGTTACGGTCTGCTCGTCATCTATTTGGCGGCGAAACCAGTCTTTTATGGAGTATAATACCTTTCGTCCGGCCCGCAAGGGCAGCATGTCTGCAAAACCCTGCGGGTTTTCCCTTGAAGCGTTCCCCTGCGCTTTCTTTCCATGCCTGATTTCACGGTAAATATCCTCAAACACGCGGCGGGCGAAAGGATCGTGCAGGACATTGGAAAGGACCTCTTCCTTGCTCAGGTGCCTGTTATTTGCGCCATTGAAAAAGGAATATGGGGAAGCGTTTCGCTTTTCGCGTTCGGGCCTGCCGGGTTCTGTGGTGTTTGCCGAAGCGGATTGAAAGGTGGATTCCTTTTGTCTGCCGGAGTCCGCACCCCGGTTTTCATCTTCTGAAGCTCTTCTGTTTCCCGGTGTGCCGCCGGATGGGGCGGAGTGCGTTGCGGAAGAATCTTTTTTAGTGGCGCCGGCCGCCCGGCTGGCGGTGCTGGCTTCAGTGGCCCGGTCTTCCTCCAAAAAGCCCAGCATTAAGACATAGGCTTCATTAAGTTCCTGGAAGCGCCTGCCGGCATCATGCAAAGGGCTGAGGTCAGGGTGAAGCTCAAACGCCTTCTTGCGATAGGCCTTTTTTACTTCCGCGAGGCTTGCCCCCTCTTTAATCCCGAGAATCGCGTAGCTTTGTTTGCGGGTCATCATGTTCTCCAGTACCGGCAGACGTCAACGTCCATGGTAGGGATTATTATCAGGATGCAAGGTTTTGGGCAACTTTTACTATTATGGCGCGCCCCAGGCTTTTTTCGCGGCTTCTTCAAGGCGGTCCGGGCCGAACAGGTCTCTGAGCACGATGGGGTTCAGCTCGGTGCTTTCGCCCGTTTGCTGGGGGAACAGGGCCACTACCGGGATGCTGTTGCTGTTCAGGGCTTCCAGAAAAGCATAGCCCTCCGGGTTGTCATGGGTGAGGTCTATCTGCATGAACACTACATTGTAGCGGTTTTGCCAGTCTTGTATTCTTTCTTCCGTAAAAACGGTGCGCTCCAGCAATTTGCAGTTCGGGCACCAGTTGGCGGTGAAGTCGATTACTATGTTGCTGTTGGTTCTGGCTGCCAGAAAAGCTTCTTCGGAATATGGAACCCACTGCGCCTTGTCGTCATCGAACAGCATAAAATTCCAAACGGCCAGCAGTGCCGCCAATGCCGCTATGCATCCAGTAAGCCAGCGCCAGTAAAAAATTCCTTCCATGCCTTTTTTGTTTTGACGTCTGCCCCACACCCAGCCGGAAATAAAGACCAGCCCCAGGGCTGCTGCGGCCATGGCCCTGCCTTCCCCGGTGAGCAGGCTGAACAGGTAGGCGCAGGTGAGCAGCAGGAAAAAGCCGAGCACCACTTCCAGCTTGGCAAGCCAGGGGCCTGGCTTGGGAAAATAGCGGGCCAGGCTGGGGAAAGCGGCCAAAAGCAGATAGGGGCTGGCCATTCCAAGCCCCACGGCCAGAAAAACAATGCCGAGTATCGGCTGAGGCTGGTTGAAGCTCCAGCCCAGAACCCCGCCCAGAAGAGGGCCGCTGCACGGGGTGGCAAGGCAGGTGGCGAGCATTCCGGTAATGAAGGCGCTGCGTTTGGTTACCCTTCTTCCCTGTTTCTCCCTGAAAGCGAAAGAGGGCAGCATGAACAGGCCGAACAGGCTCAAAGTGAGAGCGAAGACCAGAACCAGCATGATTATGACCATGACCTGGCTTTGGAACATCTGCCCCCAAAGCAGGTCCATTGTGGACAGGACGCCTGAAAGAATGGTGAACCAAACAATCACGCCCAGGGCGAACATCAGGTTCTGGTATCTGAATGCGCGCAGGCGTTTTTCCGAGTCCGGCTGCCCTAAAGTGACTATGAATGAAAGCAGCTTAATGCTGACCACCGGGAATACGCAAGGCATAAAATTGAGAATCAGCCCGGCGATTATGCCGAAAACCAGAGCCTTGCCAAGGCCTTCAATCTCAAGCCCGGGGCTGTCATATACAGGAACCATGCAGGGCATGGTTTTCTGGATGATTGAAAGGGACTCCGAAAAATCGGCCCACCACGCTTCTTTTTCGGCATCGGGGAAGCTGGTTCCCGCCCTGATTTCAACCGGCAGGGTGCGATTTACCGGAGTACAGTTTTGAATGGAGCAAATGAGCAGCGTGACTTTCAAGTTCACTTTCAAGTCCGCTTCTTTTGCCCCGCCGCCTGAATTGTTTACGGCGCGCCCGTTCAAGGAGGGGATGTAGATATAAATCGGGACGGTTTCGTCATAGACATTCACCTGTTTGCCGCCGGAGTATATGTCTGCGATCTGCTTGCCCAGCGGGTAGACTATGGTGAAATTCGGCGTGAGGGAAAGATTTTCAAACTCCAGGCTTACCGTGGTAGGGCGGCCGATGGCTTCGCCAGGGTCATTGGCGTAGGCGTATTGCCCTTTTGCAGGAGTAAGCCGCAAAACAATGATTTTCGCCCCAGGCTCGGAAGACGGCTCAAAAATGGAGGTGGAAAATTCCACCGGGAGGTGTTCCTTGTTCCCCTTGCTGGAGAAGGTAACCCCTTCAGCCCTGGATGCCGGGAATAAAGCTGATAAAAAAATCAGGGCCATGACCAGAAAGGCCATGAATCCGGCAAGGGCTGCAGTTTTTTGAATATGTTCTTTCCGCACACGCACTCCTTGGCAGAACGTAGCGCATTTTTGCTGCTTTTACCAGAGTTGTGAGGGGGATTTTCAAATGAAATAAAAGAGGGCTTGATCTGAGACTGCGCTTATGCACCCAGTCAGGAAAGCAGTCTCAGATCAGCCCGGGGCCGGGCAACCCGACCTGCGCATAACAATCATATTTTGAAATGAATGTCCAGAGGTTTGTATAAAAGCGGCGTAGTTGGTTTTTATCCGTATATATGCAGCAAAGATTCATGCGCCCTTGCATCGGGTTTACGGCGGGCGCAGCCCTGTTCGGCAAAAAAGTTTGGCCTTTTTTGAAAAAAGTGCTTGACTAGATGTTCAGGCGAGAGTATTAATTCGCCCTGGTCTTGTAGAATGGCGCATCAGCCATAACTCAAGGTCGGGATTCCCCGTAACGGCTGGGGATGAAGGGAGCCTCCCTTCTAGCGCAGGCAGCGCGCCGGATTGATCTGGTAGCGTTGTTTTGAAATTGCAGGCGTTGCCGCATTTATAATGTGCGCCGTTCCAGCTCTAAAAGGCATTCCTAGTGGCCTGAGCTGTAAGGTAGTAAAGTTGTTTGGCAGTTTAACTGCCCACTGGTGACCCCTGCGGAACACCTGACCTTTTTAAGTCGGGCTGTCAAACGTGGGATAAACCTTCGCTTTAGAAGAGAACTATTGTAAGGGTGAGACCCCGGTTTAGGTCAGCCTGGCTGCCTGACTGAACGATTACTCTTACTATAGTCCGCTTGCAGAAAACTGTTTAAAGCGGGTCCCCGATGCAGGAAATCTGTAAGCCTTGCGGCTTATGTGGTTTCGCTTTGGTGAGGATTACTGGCCGCCAGCTTGTTGTTGGCCGGCAAGGCCGAAAGCGTCTTTTGAGAACGGAGAAAAACAATGACGACAGTAAGCAGTGATCGTATCAGGATTAAGCTTAAAGCTTACGATTACCGCATTTTAGACAAGGCCGTGGCAGAAATCGTTGATACTGCCCGCAATACTGGTGCTGGTGTGGCCGGGCCCATTCCGCTGCCCACCAATATCCATAAGTATACTGTTAACCGCAGTGTTCACGTTGACAAAAAGTCGCGTGAGCAGTTTGAAATGCGCATCCACAAGCGCCTTATGGATATTCTCGAACCTACTCAGCAAACCGTTGACGCTCTTGGCAGGCTTTCCCTGCCCGCTGGCGTTGACGTGGAAATCAAGCTCTAGCTGGAGGCGGTGAATTATCATGGCAGAGAAATTAGCAATTTTAGGCCGCAAGCTGGGCATGACCAGAATTTTTGACCTTGACGGCACAGTTCTTCCTGTAACTTTGGTTCAGGCCGGCCCTTGCCCGGTTGTGCAGGTCAAGACCCAGGAAAGAGACGGTTACCACGCCTTGCAAATTGGCTATGGCGACGCCAAGGCCAAGCACCTTACCCGGGCTCAGCGCGGGCATCTTGCCAAGGCGGGCGAAAAGCTTTGCCGCACCTTGCGGGAAATTCGCCTGCAGGCTCCCAGCGAGTTTGAGGTTGGTCAGGATATTACTGTTGATATCTTTCAGCGCGGCGATTTTATTACCGTGGTTGGGCGCAGCATAGGTAAAGGTTACGCAGGTGTTATGAAGCGCTGGAATTTCCGTGGCGCTCCTGCGAGCCACGGTGCCGAAAAGGTTCACCGCCAGGGCGGTTCCACCGGCTGTCACACCTTCCCCGGTCGCGTGTTCAAAAACAAGAGAATGGCAGGCCATTTGGGTGACGAACGTGTGTCCATTGTCGATCTTCAGGTTGTTGAAGTTCGTCTGGAAGACAACCTCATCCTCATCAAAGGCTCCATCCCCGGTCCCAAGGGCGGCCTGGTAATGGTTAAGAAGCAGTAGGGAGATTGACGATGGCTCTCGTAAAAATATACGATCAGAACAAGCAGGAAGCAGGCGAAATCAATCTGGACTCCGATATCTTCGAAGTTCCGGTTCGTCCTGAAATCCTTAACTTGGTTGTGCGCGCCCAGCGCGCGGCATACAGGGTGGGCACTCACGCCGCCAAAGAACGCGGCCAGGTGTCTGGCGGCGGCAAGAAGCCTTTTGCCCAGAAGGGAACAGGCCGTGCCCGCGCAGGTTCCACCCGTTCTCCCTTGTGGCGTGGCGGTGCCGTGCTTTTCGCTCCTAAGCCCCGCGACTACTCTTTCAAGGTCAACAAAAAGGTGCGTAGCCTTGCTCTGAAAATGGCTTTGTCTTCCCGGCTTGCCGACGACAGCCTGATGGTGGTCAGGGCGATTGATTTGGCTGAGATCAAGACCAAGGACTTTGTGAAGGTTGCGGGCAGCCTTGGCCTGGAAAAGGCCCTGGTCATAGCGCCTGCCGAAAATATCAACCTCAAGCTGTCCGCCCGCAATGTGCCCGGCATCACCATAATGACCGCAGGCCAGTTGAATGTGTATGACATTTTGCGGCATTCCCAGCTTGTGTTGTTGGAAGAAACCGTTGCACCTCTGGAAGCCCGCTTCAATCAGAAGGCGAGCGAAGCCTAAGGGATATTATCATGGATTATACACAGATTCTGATTAGGCCCATTATTTCCGAGAAAGCCACTCTTCTTCGTGATGACGAAAACAAGATCGCTTTCTATGTGAATAAGGGAGCCAACAAAATTGAGATCGGCAAGGCTGTTGAAAAGGCCTTTAATGTGAAAGTGCTGGACGTGAATGTGGTGAACCGCAAGGTTGAGCCCAGAATGCGTCACGGCAGGGCCATCGGCAAGGTTCCCGGCTATAAGAAGGCTTACGTGACCCTGGCTGAAGGCGATAAAATTGATTTCTTTGAGGGAGTATAGCCATGCCCGTACGTAAGTTAAACCCGACTTCCGCAGGCCGCCGCTTCCAGACCGTGTCCACTTTTGAGGAAATTACCCGTTCCGGTTTTGAAAGAGCGCTGGTGGGCGGCATGCCCGAGCGCGCTGGCCGCAACAATCTGGGCCGGATTACTTCCCGCCGCAGAGGCGCGGGCCACAAGCGCCTGTACCGGGTAATCGACTTCAAGCGCGACAAGTGCGGAATTCCTGCAACTGTCGCACATATTGAATACGACCCCAACCGCACTGCGCGCATTGCCTTGCTGCATTATGCCGATGGCGAGAAGCGTTATATTATCGCTCCTCACGGCCTTAAGCAGGGCGATCAGGTGCTCGCGGGCCAGGGCGCGGAAATTAAGCCCGGCAATGCCATGAAGATTACCGATATCCCTGTGGGTACCATCCTGCATAATATCGAGCTTCATCCCGGCAGGGGCGGCCAGTTCTGCCGCGCAGCAGGGTCTTATGCCCAGCTCACCGCCAAAGAAGGCAGCTACGCTCTTTTGCGCATGCCTTCGGGTGAAATCCGCAAAGTGCTGGTTGCCTGTATCGCCACAATCGGTCAGGTTGGCAACCTCGATCATGAAAATATCAGTATTGGCAAGGCTGGACGTAATCGCTGGCTCGGCCGCCGTCCTCAAGTGCGAGGCGTAGCCATGAACCCCATCGACCACCCGCTTGGCGGTGGTGAAGGCCGCAGCTCCGGCGGTCGCCACCCGGTATCGCCCTGGGGTATGCCCACCAAGGGTTACAAGACCAGAAACCGTAAGAAAGTATCGTCCAAGCTTATTGTTAAGCGTCGCCGATAGAAGTTAGGAGTGTGTTAAATGCCTAGGTCGCTTAAGAAAGGCCCCTTCGTGGATGGCCATCTGATTGCTAAAGTAGAGCAGGCTGCTGCCAACAACGATCGCAAGGTAATCAAGACCTGGTCCCGCAGGTCGACGATTCTTCCGGAAATGGTAGGACTTACCTTCGCAGTGCATAACGGCAAAAAGTTTGTTCCAGTGTTTGTTACCGAGAACATGGTAGGGCACAAGTTGGGCGAATTTTCCCCCACCCGCACCTTCTATGGTCATGCCGGCGACAAAAAGTCCAAAGTTGCTAAGAGATAAGGGTGAGTCTAATGGAATCCAGAGCTACTCTTAAATTTACTAGGATATCGCCACGCAAAGCGCGCCTTGTAGCCCGCAATGTGAACGGCCTGCCAGTGGAAGACGCGCTTAACCTGTTGCGTTTCACCCCCAAAAAAGCGGCCGAAATTATTTACAAGGTGCTTTATTCTGCAGTTGCGAATGCTCAGCAGATCGGCGCCGATGTAGACAGTCTGCAGGTCAAGCAGGTTGTGGTCAGCGATGGTCCCACCTGGAAGAGGATCAAACCCCGCTCCATGGGGCGCGCCAATCGCATTCTTAAGCGCACCAGCCACATTACAGTGATATTGGAAGGATAAGTTATGGGTCAGAAAGTACATCCTTACGGTTTTCGCCTGGGGTATAACAAAAATTGGCAGTCTCGCTGGTACAGCAAGAAAGACTACCCGGCCTACGTGTTTGAAGACCACAAGATCAGAAAGTTTATTAAAAAGCTTCTCTATCACTCCGGTCTTGCAAAGATTGAGATCGAGCGCCACGGCCCCAAGGTAAGATTGATTCTGTCCACCGCACGTCCCGGCATTATTATCGGCCGTAAGGGCGTGGAAATTGAAAAGCTCCGTTCCGACCTCAAGCAGAAATTCGGCCGTGAATTTTCAATTGAAGTGAACGAAATTCGTCGTCCCGAGCTTGAAGCCCAACTCGTTGCGGAAAACGTTGCTATGCAGCTTGAACGCCGTGTGGCTTTCCGCCGCGCCATGAAGCGGACTGTGCTCATGTCCCGCAAGTTTGGCGCCGAGGGTATAAAGATTGCCTGCTCCGGACGTCTGGCTGGTGCTGAAATAGCCCGTTCCGAATGGTACCGTGACGGCCGTGTGCCGCTGCATACTTTGCGGGCTGATATAGATTATGGTTACGCTGTTGCTACCACCACTTACGGTATCATCGGCGTCAAGGTCTGGATTTTCAAAGGCGAAATTCTGGACAATGAGGTACAGCAATAATGTTGAGTCCAAGAAGACAAAAATTCCGTAAGCGTATGAAGGGACGCAACAAGGGCAACGCCGTGAACGGCAGCCTGATTTCCTTCGGCACCATCGGTCTTAAAGTGTTGGAACATGGCAAGCTCACTGCCCAGCAGATTGAAGCCGCCCGTATTGCAGTTATGCGTCACATCAAGCGTCAGGGCAAAATCTGGATTAGAATTTTCCCCGACTGGCCGATTACCGCCAAGCCGCTTGAAACCCGCCAAGGTTCAGGTAAAGGCGCACCCGTGGGCTTTGTCGCCCCGGTCAAGCCTGGGCGCGTGCTTTATGAGATTGACGGCGTAAGCCTCGATCTTGCAAAAGAAGCGCTGACCCGAGCCGCACACAAGCTGCCGGTTAAAACTGTTATTGTGACTAAGGAGATCATCTAGCCATGAAACTTGCAGAACTGAAAAAGCTTTCACAGGAGCAGCTTCAGGAGAAGCTTGTTTCTGAGCGGCAGGAGCTGATGAACTTGCGTTTTAGTCATGTTGCCGGCCAATTGGAAAATACCGCCCAGATTCCGGCGAAAAGGCGCACTATTGCGCGTATACTCACTTTAATGAAGAAGGGAGCGTAACCATGTCCAACGCTATCCTCAACACCAAAGGCAGAAAACTGGTCGGCGTGGTGGTCAGCGACAAGAATGACAAAACCATCATTGTCAATGTGGAAACCCAGGTAAAGCATCCTTTGTTGAAGAAATATGTGCGCCGCCGCAAGCGCTTCACCGCCCACGATCCCAATAACGAGTGCGGTATGGGTGATGTGGTCAGAATTGTAGAGTTCCGTCCTATGTCTGCGACAAAACGCTGGCATTTGGAATCCATTGTTGAAAAGAGCTTGTAATTTAAGCTTGTTAAGCTCGTAGAGGTCAGTCATGATTCAGGTAGAAACTGCTCTTCAGGTTGCGGACAATTCCGGCGCCAAGAAAGTTGCCTGCATTAAGGTGCTTGGAGGCTCCAAGCGCCGCTACGCCACCGTGGGCGATATTATCGTTGTTTCTGTAAAGGAAGCCATGCCCCACGCGAAGGTTAAGAAAGGCGATGTTATGGATGCGGTAATTGTGCGCACTGCAAAGGAAATTCGTCGGGCAGACGGATCTTATATTAAGTTTGACACCAACGCTGCGGTGCTGCTTTCCAAGCAGGGCGAGCCGGTGGGCACCCGTATTTTCGGCCCTGTGGCCCGTGAACTGCGCGCCAAAAACTTTATGAAGATAGTATCACTTGCCCCGGAAGTGTTATAGGGGTTAGGCCATGAGACAGTATAGAATTCGTAAAGACGACAAGGTAATGGTTATTGTCGGCAAGGATAAAGGCAAAATCGGCAAGATCATCAAGGTTAACCGTAAAAAGGAAACCGTGCTGATCGAGAAGGTAAACGTTGCGAAGCGTCACACCAAGCCGAATCCTTACCGCCAGGAGACTGGCGGCATTCAGGACAAGGAAATGCCTCTTGCTATCTCCAATGTAATGCTGGTTTGCTCTGCTTGTGCAGAGCCCACCCGGGTGGGTTACCGCTTTACCGAAGATGACAAGAAAGTGCGTTTTTGCAAGAAGTGTAACGAAGTAATCGCGTAACCGACTACGCCAGGAAAGTAAGCCATGACTCGTCTTGAAAAAATTTACAGGGATAAGGTGGTGCCGGCCCTGCAGCAGGAGTTTAATTACAGCTCCGCCATGCAGGTTCCCGGACTGGAAAAGGTTTCCCTCAATATTGGCCTTGGTGCGGCCAGCCAGAACAACAAGCTGATGGAAGAAGCTCTGCAGGAGCTTTCTCTCATCGCCGGGCAGAAGGCTGTAATCACCACCGCCAAGAAATCTATCGCATCGTTTAAGCTGCGTGAAGGCATGCCTATCGGCTGCCGGGTAACTTTGCGCCAGGAGCGTATGTGGGACTTTTTGGACAAACTGTTCAACTTTGCCCTGCCCCGGGTGCGCGACTTCAGAGGTATTTCCGATCGAGGTTTTGATGGCCGCGGCAACTTCACTTTGGGAATCAAGGAACACTCCATTTTCCCCGAGCTTGAGGTTGACAGGATCGACAACTCCAAGGGAATGAATATAACCATTGTTACCACTGCCAAGACAGACCGGGAAGGAAAGATGCTGCTCGATCATCTTGGTATGCCTTTTAGAAAGTAAGGAGACTAAGCTTTGTCACGTACAGCTTTGGAAGTAAAGGCCACCAGAAAACCCAAGTTTTCCGTTCGTGCCTATAATCGTTGCCCCATTTGTGGACGCCCCCGCGCTTTTATGCGCAAGTTCGGCATTTGCCGTATCTGTTTCCGCAACATGTCGCTGCGCGGCGAGTTGCCTGGTGTTCGCAAATCGAGCTGGTAAGTCATAATTATTTAGGAGAAAACCAATTATGATGACTGATCCTATTGCAGATATGCTTACGCGTATCCGCAACGCACATTTGGCCCTGCACAAGGAAGTAAGTGTGCCGCGCTCGAAGATTAAGGAGTCCATTGCCAACATCCTGGTGGATGAAGGATATGTGGATAATGTGTCTGTGGAAGACCGCGATATCAAAATCGCCCTCAAGTATGTGGGTGGAAGAGCTGTAATTTCCGGTCTCAAGCGGATTAGCAAACCCGGCCGCAGAATTTATGTTAACGCAGCTGGCGTGCCCAACGTGCAAAACGGTCTTGGCATCTGCATCGTGTCCACCTCCAAAGGTGTGATTTCAGGCAAGAACGCTAAGGACCAGCATGTTGGCGGCGAGCTCATCTGTGAAATTTGGTAGTAGGTGTAGCTATGTCCAGAATAGGTAAACAGCCGATTGCAATTCCGAACGGGGTAGAAGTCAAGGTGCTTGACAACGCTGTTGAGGTTAAGGGCCCCAAGGGGACCATTGCCACCCCCCGTCATGAAACTGTGGAATATAAGGTTGAAGGCTCTGAAGTTATTATCACCCGCACGAATGACTCCAAGGAGGCCCGTTCGCAGCATGGCCTGCGCCGTGCGTTGCTCGCCAACTGTGTTGACGGCGTGAGCAAGGGCTGGAGCAAAACCCTGGAATTTAACGGGGTTGGCTACAGGGTTGCCGTTAAGGGCGAGAAGCTTGAGATGTCCATCGGATTTTCCCATCAGGTAGTTTTTGATTTGCCCAATGGGGTTTCCGCAACTGCAGAAGGGAACAAGCTTACGCTTTCCGGCATTGACAAAGCCCAGGTTGGTGAAATTGCTGCAAGCATCCGTCGCCTGCGCAAGCCTGAACCCTACAAGGGCAAGGGCATCAAGTATGAAAACGAACAGATCCGCCGCAAGGCCGGCAAGTCTGGTAACAAGTAAAAGCGGGGTTAGATTCTTATGAAAAAGCATGACGCCCGGATTAAGCGTAAGGTACGCATCCGCAAGAAGATTTCCGGTTGTCCCGAGCGCCCCCGTTTGGTGGTATACAGGTCCAACCTCCATATCTACGCCCAACTGGTGGATGATTTGGCGGGTAAGACTTTGGCTGCAACCTCCACTCTCAGCCTCGGCAAGTCCGATTCCGGAATCCATCCGAACATCGACGGCGCAGCCAAGGTGGGGCAGGAAATTGCCCGTATTGCCAAGGAAAAGAACATAGCTTCTGTGACCTTTGATCGTAACGGATATCTTTATCACGGTCGCATCAAGGCCGTAGCTGAAGGTGCTCGCGAAGGCGGACTGGAGTTTTAAAGGTGACTTACATGGAAAACAATGAAGTAGGTTTTGTTGAAAAGATAGTAGCCCTGAACAGGGTGGCCAAAGTTGTTAAGGGCGGTCGTCGTTTTTCCTTCAGCGCCTTGGTTGTTGTGGGTGATGGCGAAGGGAGCGTCGGTTATGGTCTGGGCAAGGCCCAGGAAGTTCCCGAAGCTCTGCGCAAGGCGACTGAAAGCGCAAAACGCAATATGATTCAGGTTCCTGTGCTTGATGGCACCCTGCCTTATGAAGTGCTTGGCAAGTTTGGCGCAGGTTCTGTGCTGCTTATCCCTGCTTCCGAAGGTACCGGAGTCATTGCCGGGGGCGCGGTGCGTGCGATTATGGAAGCCGCCGGGATCAGAGATGTTTTGTCCAAGGCCATTGGCACCAACAATCCGCATAACGTAATCAAGGCCACCATGGCCGGGCTTGCGTCTTTGCGCAGCGCTGAAGACGTGTCGGAACTTCGCGGTAAAACCCTGCATGCTCCCCGCAAGTGAGCTGAGGAAAGGTTGTAGCGATGATAAAGTTAAAACTCGTTCGTAGTTGGATTGGCTGTTCCCCGATTCAGCGCCGCACCCTGGATGCCCTGGGGCTGCGCAAGATTCGGATGGAGAGAGAATTTAAGGATTCCCCTGCTTTGCGCGGGATGATTGAAAAAGTAAAGCATATGGTTGAGGTTGTAAGATAATGAGACTGCATGAACTTTATCCGTTTGCAGAAGAAAGGCAAAACCGCAAGCGCGTTGGTCGCGGATCCGGTTCCGGGCTTGGCAAAACTGCCGGGCGCGGTCACAAGGGACAGAATTCCCGTTCCGGTGGCGGCGTTCCTGCCGGATTTGAAGGCGGCCAGATGCCTTTGGCCCGCCGTCTGCCCAAGCGCGGTTTCAATAACAGCAAGTTCAAGGCTGTTTATGAGATTTTAAACCTCAACCGTCTTGTCCAGGCTTTTGAAGGGCAGTCCGAAATTACCCTTGAGGATATTTATGCACGCGGCCTGGTCAATCCGGGCGCAGCCGTGAAGATTCTTGGCGAGGGCGAACTGGACAAGGCCATGAACATTGAGGCGCACCGTTTTAGCGCGTCAGCTGTTGAAAAGATCAAGTCCGCAGGCGGGGAAGCAAGACCCCTTGAGCAGGAACTGGACGTATAATTTACTAACTGAGAAGGTATTGCTGTGGCTCTTGGTGCCGTTGAAAATATAGGGCGTTTGCCTGAACTTAGAAATAAGCTTCTGTGGACATTTGCCATTTTAGGAGTGTTCCGGATTGGTGTTCACGTGCCGGTGCCTGGTGTAGATTCCCAGGCACTTGCCTTGTTCTTCGATTCGGTGTCCAATTCTCTGGTTGGCCTTTTCAATATGTTCTCGGGAGGCGGGCTGGAGCGTTTTTCTATTTTTGCGCTGGGCATTATGCCCTACATTTCCGCTTCTATCATCATACAGCTTCTTCAGGTGGTGAGCCCCGAGCTTAAACGGATGGCCAAAGAAGAAGGAGCGGCCGGGCGTAAGAAAATTACCCAGTACACCCGATATGCCACTGTGCTCATTACTATTATTCAAGGTTTTGCTCTGTCCGTAGGGCTGGAAACCATGCCTGTTTCCGCCGGCATTGTCGGCGTGGTAATTGATCCGGGCTGGAGCTTCCGAATAATTACGGTAATTACTCTGGTAGCCGGCACCATTCTGATTATGTGGCTGGGAGAGCAGATTACCGACAAAGGGATTGGCAACGGCATATCCCTTATCATTTTTGCGGGCATTGTCGCGGGTATTCCCCGCGCGGGCAGCCGCTATTTCAGCGCTGCGGCCACAGAAGACACCAATATCCTGATAGTTGTGGGCCTTCTTGTCTTCATGGCTGCCATTCTTTGCTGCATAGTATTTGTGGAGCGCGGGCAGCGGCGCATTCCCATACATTATGCAAAACGCCTGATGGGCCGCCGCATGGTCGGAGGGCAGAACACTCATCTTCCCCTGCGCCTGAACACCGCCGGCGTTATTCCGCCGATTTTCGCATCAAGCCTTCTGCTGTTTCCGGCTACCTTGGCCATGTTTTCGGGGCACCTTCCCTGGCTGAACGATGTGGCGGCGAAGTTCAGCGCGCATGACACTGTGCTTTACAATGTGTTCTTTGTCGGCCTGATTATTTTCTTCTGTTTCTTTTATACGGCTATAGTCTTTGACCCTAAAGATATTGCGGAAAACCTGAAAAATCAGGGGGGCTTCATTCCCGGCATCAGGCCCGGCAGCAAGACACGCGATTACATCAATGCGGTGCTCACCCGGCTGACTCTTTGGGGATCGCTTTATATCTCCGCAGTTTGTGTGTTGCCGGTTATTCTCTCTTCCCTTTTCGGGCCGACCATTACCTTTGGCGGCACCTCCTTGCTGATTATGGTTGGCGTTGCAATGGACTTCATGGGCAGAATTGAATCTTATCTGATTTCCAGGCAATATGACGGCCTGATGCAGAAAGGTAAAATTAAAGGCAGGCGCTAAATGAAAAAGGTGCGCGGCATTTTCATCAAGAATGAGCGCGAAATTGAGGTGATGCGCAAGGCTAACGGAATTGTTTCCAAGATATTGGATAGTATTGGAAACATTTTGCGCCCCGGCATTCCCAGCCTCGCCCTTGAAGAGCATGCCCAGGAGCTTTGCAGGGAATTTGAAGTAAAACCCGCGTTTCAAGGCTACCATGGATTTCCTTTTGCCATTTGCTGCTCGATAAATGATGAGGTTGTGCATGGTTTCCCTTCCGAGCGAATTATTGAGGAAGGCGATATAGTCAGCGTTGACATGGGCGTTGTATATGAAGGTTTTTATGGCGACTCCGCCCGCACCTTCCCGGTGGGAAAGGTGAGCGACGAGGCCAGCCGCCTGATTGATATTACCCGTGAGAGCCTGTACAAAGGCATTGAGCAAGCCCGGCCCGGCAATAATCTGTTTGATATTTCCGCGGCTATTGAAGACCATGCTACAGCCGCCGGACTGGGGGTGGTCAAGCGGTTTGTGGGGCACGGGATAGGCCGGGCCATGCATGAAAAGCCTGAGGTCCCGAATTTCAGGATACCGGGTGGAACGGGAGTGCCGTTGATAAGCGGAATGGTTTTGGCTATTGAGCCGATGCTTACTCTTGGTTCCCCTGATGTGCGAATTTTGGATGACGACTGGACTGCGGTTACGATTGATGGTTCCC
>CAZDJL010000005.1:0-17532 GCA_964505745.1 uncultured Desulfovibrionaceae bacterium
CCGTTGCATTGGTTGTGGTAAACGCAGGTTCCGCATTTGCCGGAATATTGTGACCGTTCCCTCAGCTTCAGGAAAACTTCCGAAGTTTCCCATATGTTTTTCAGGCTTTGTTTTCTGACGTTGCCGCAGTTCAGCTCCAGGTAGCCGCAGGGCTGAACGTTCCCCGTGTGGCTGATGAAGCAGAACCCAACGCCTCCGAGGCAGCCCCGCCCCTTGATGACGGGAGCCTCTTTTTCCGCGAGCAGGCGGTGATATTGAGGCGCGCAGGTGGGTTTGATTTCCAGGGAATTTGCCAGGGATTGTTCGTAAATCCAGTTGAGGGCGCGTTCGTAGGCGGCCGGGCCGAGCCCTCTCAGGCTTGTTCCCCGGCCCACCGGAACCAGCAGAAAAACATGCCAGGCCGCTGCTCCGGCAAGTTTGCACAGGTTCAGGATGTCCGGCAAGTCGTTTATATTCCCGTCTGTAATGGTAGTGTTTATTTGCAGGGGCACTCCGGCCGCTTTCAGCGCGGCGGCTCCCTCCATGGCCTGGGCGAAAGCCCCGGCCGCTCCTCTGAACCTGTCATGTGATGCGGAATTTGCGCCATCAATTGAAATTGAGCAGCGGGAAACGCCGGCTTCCCTGATTTTTGAGGCAATGTCTTTGGAAATCAGGGTTCCGTTTACGGAAAGCGCTGCGCGCAGCCCATTTTCGCGGGCAGAGGCGAGCAGCTCGAAGATGTCTTTCCGCAAAAGAGGCTCGCCTCCTGTGAAAATTATCAGAGGCGTTCCCATTTGGGTAAAGGATGAAACAAGGCTCAAGGCCTCGTTTGTGTCCAGTTCATCGAAGTAGGGGATGTTTTTCGCCGAAGCCCGGCAGTGCAGGCATTTGAGGTTGCAGCGGCGGGTCACCTCCCAGGCAACCACCCTGCAAGGGGGAGCGCCGAGGAGATTTGCCGGGGAGGCTGCCGGGCTCATTTTACCAGACCGGATTCCAGCACATATTCCGTGAAGTAGGATATTATCATGTCTGCGCCCGCCCTTTTTATGGAGGTAAGGCTTTCCATCACGACGGCGTCTTTGTTCAGCCAGCCGTTAGCTATGGCGGCCATCAGCATGGAGTATTCGCCGCTTACCTGATAGGCGGCCAGGGGCTGCAAAATCGCTTCACGGGTTCTGGCGATGATGTCCAGATTCGGCATTGCCGGTTTTACCATCAAAATGTCCGCGCCTTCATCAACATCGGAAAGGGTTTCCAAAAGCGCCTCGCGCGAGTTGGCCGGGTCCATCTGGTAGGTCTTGCGGTTGCCGAATTTCGGGGCTGATTCCGCCGCTTCACGGAAAGGACCGTAAAAGGAGGAGGCGAATTTTGAGGAATAGGACATTATAGGGGTATTGGAAAACCCCAAACTGTCCAGGGTATGGCGTATGCTTTGCACCATGCCGTCCATCATGGCCGAGGGGGCCACAATGTCCGCCCCTGCCCGCGCGTGGGAAAGGGCGCATTTTGAAAGCAGGTCGAGGGTGGGGTCGTTGTCCACATCCTGATCGGCAAGCAGGCCGCAGTGCCCGTGCGAGGTGTATTCGCAAAGGCAGACGTCGGTCACCACCACCAGATCGGGAAAGTTCTCCTTAAGCATTCTGACGGCGCGCTGCACAATGCCGTTTTCGCTCCAGCCTTCCGAGCCCTGTTCGTCTTTCTGCGCCGGTATTCCGAAAAGCAGGCAGGCCGCAAGGCCGTTGCCCACGGCTTTTTCCACCTTGAGCTTGAGCATTTCCAGCGAAAGCTGGCTTTGGCCCGGCATGGCGCCGATGGGTTTGCAAAAGCCGCTGTCTTTTATATCGGCCACAAAGTACGGCATGATCATGTCTTCAGGCAAAACTCTGGTTTCGCGCACCAGCGCGCGCAGCCCGGCGCTTTTGCGCAGGCGGCGGCCCCGAAAAAAAGAAGAATGGCTGCTGCTCATCTTTATTTATGCCTCATCGCCTCTTCCACCCCGAAAGCCAGAATTTCAGGGCTTGGGGCTCCGGCAAGCACCAGATTGTTTAAAAGAATATAGGGGGCTCCGTCAAATCCGAATTCCTTGGCCTCGGCCATATCCTCTTCCAGAATGCGCAGCGCCTGGGCGCTGTTCACGTCCGCTTTCAGCCTGTCCATATCCAGGCCCACTTTTTGGGCCAAGGGGATGATGAACTCCTCGCCCTTTTCCATCAGCTCCTCGCGCCCGGCGTAAAGCCCTTTATACAGGGCCCAGGCCTTAATGTCGCTTTGCATGGAGGCGGCGATGAAATATAGTGAGGCGATGCGGGAGTATTTATGGCTGGACAGAGGGCGGTGTTTGAACACGAAGTGGGCCTTGGTGGGGTTGTTGATCAGAAAATCTTCAATAACCAGAGAGGCGCGCGCGCAGTGCGGGCAGCAGAAATCGGAATAGGCCGCGATCAGCACGGGCGCGTTGGGTGCGCCGCGCATGGGCCGGTTTTCAATTTTGAATATTTTCGGTTTCCTGGCGTCCTCGTCCCACTGCGCTTTCAGGGCCTGCTTTTTTCTTTCCTCATTGCCTTGCTGGGCTATGCGCAGCACTTCCAGGGGCTGCCTGCGCAGCACGTCCATTACCAGGTCGGGGTTTTCTTTCAGCACCTTGGCGAGCATGCGTTTGAACTCTTGCTCCACAAAAGCCGGGCTGGTTTCCGCAACGGTGATGCTTTTGGGGGCGTTTTGGGAAAGGGAATCGCCAGCGGGCCCGGTTTTGCCCTCGGACTGGGCGATGCTCAGCACTTCCTCGCTATGCCCGCGCAAAACATCCATCACCAGGCTGGGGTTTTTGTCCAGGCTTTCCTTCAAGGTCTGCCTGAACGCGGCCTCTGTGAGGTCTGCGGCGCTGGCCGGGGAAAAGTTGCCGGCAACAAGGGAAAAGGCTAACGGCAGGGCGAGCGAAACATATTTGAAAACACTGAAAATCATGGTTGTCCTCTGATCGGAGTGGATAATATTTTGGTTCTTATATTATTGTTACCGCTTGTGGCATATGTGTAAACAATTGTCCAGAAGAACCTGATATACTGTTTTGAGGGAATAGTAAAATTACAATTATATGTTGCCTTATAACGGTGGCTTTGCTAATAATTGGCTTTGCTTGTAGCTGGATGGGGAAGGCTGTGGATTGGAAAGCCACCATGCGGCAATGGCTTGAAAATATTACCGCATATGCGGCGACCAAAGGAGATTTCCTAATTATGAAAATGCGTTTGTTTGGTATTTTTCTGTTTGCAGCTTTGTTGATGGCCTACGGGTGCGGCGGATCTTCCGACTCCTCCGACAGCAAAATTCACGGCACCTGGACAATTGATATTGAACAAACCATTAATTCTTCCGCCGAGCTCAAAGCTCAGCTGGAGCAGGAGCCCGCCACCAAAGACATGCTGAAAGCCATGCTCGGTGAATCAGCCATTATTATTGACGCCCAGAAGGGCACAGTAAGCGGTAAAATGGTTGGGGTGGACCTTCCCGAGGAGAAATTCACAATTCTCGCCGAAGAGGGCGACACTGTGAAAATCAAGGATGAGTCCGGCAATGAAATGGATTTCAAGGTTATTGATGAAAATACCCTTGCAATTAACGATCCCAGCGGCATGCAGCTTATTCTCAAACGTAAATAGCCATTTTGAACGGTTACCGAGCAAGGCCCGTAATTGTTTTGCGGGCCTTGTTCTTTTGCGCCGGATGAGGTATATGATTCTTGCATGCCAGAGTCCGGCCCCTTCGCCCTCAACAAACTTTTGGTGAAGATTTTCGCCGGCAACTGTTTTTTGCTCCGCTATATTTCAAGATGACAATCGTGACTTCCTGCTTTATGGTTGTCTGGTGCCGTCAGAAGCCTTTTGCTTTGTTCATTGACGCATTTTATACTCTTGGGGCTTCTTATCGGCCCTTCCGCCTTGGCTCAAAGCCAGCAGTCTTTTGAGGAACATAAAAGGGAATGAGTGCCATTTCTGCAAATACCGGATACAGCCTTGGTCTTGATATTGGTTCAACCACGGCCAAACTGGTTATTTTAACCGAAGAAAACGAACTGGTCTTTTCTGCCTATGAACGGCATTTGTCCGAGCCCAGAGTTGTGCTGACCAGGCTGCTTGCCGCCGCCGCCAGAGAGCTTCCGGGTCTCAAGGTGCGCGGGGCGTGCACCGGATCCGGCGGAATTACACTGGCAAAAGCGCTGGGGCTTGAGTTTGTGCAGGAAGTGATCGCTTCCACCACTGCCGTTCAGGAACTGATTCCCTCCACCTCGGTGGCAATTGAGCTTGGCGGGGAAGACGCCAAAATCACTTTTTTTGAAGGCAATATCGAGCAGCGGATGAACGAAACCTGTGCCGGGGGCACAGGCGCGTTCATCGACCAGATGGCTTCCTATTTGCAAACCGATGCTTCCGGGCTTAACGAGCTTGCCAGGGATTACACCACCATTTATCCGATAGCCTCGCGTTGCGGCGTGTTCGCCAAGACCGACGTGCTGCCTCTTCTGAACGAAGGGGCCGCTCGGGAAAATATTGCCGCATCAATATTCCAGGCGGTTGTGGACCAGACTGTGGGCGGCCTTGCCTGCGGGCGCGCAATCAAAGGCAACGTGGCTTTTCTGGGAGGGCCTCTTTATTTCCTTTCGGAGCTTCGCAAGCGTTTTGAGGAAAGCCTTGAGCTTACCGCGGAAGAGGCGGTTTTTCCGCCCCATGCCCAGTATTTTGTGGCGATGGGCGCTGCGCTTGAGGCGCGGGCCAGTTCAAAGGTGAAGGAGCAGAGCCTTGCCGGGCTGGCTGCGGCGGCCGGGAGCATGGAAGACCTCGCGGGTTTTGAAACTGAACCCCTGCCTCCGCTGTTTGACAGCGAGGAGCAGCTTGCCGAATTCAGAAAGAGGCACAGCCGGGAGGTAGCCCCAAGGGCGGACGTGGCGGATGCGAAAGGTCCGCTTTATTTGGGGTTCGATGCCGGATCCACCACCATCAAGGCCGTGCTGCTGGATGCTCGCGGCGCTATTTTGCATACTCATTACTCCAACAACAAGGGCGTGCCGCTGAGCACCGCCATATCCGTGCTGAAGGAGCTTTACGCGCTTGTGCCGGACGGAGCCTGGATTGCCCATTGCGGCGCAACCGGCTACGGGGCAGGCCTTATCAAGGCCGCGCTTGGGGTAGAGGTTGACGAGGTGGAAACGGTAGCGCACTACCGGGCGGCCAATTTCCTGCGCCCGAACGTGAGCTTTGTGCTGGACATTGGCGGGCAGGACATGAAATGCCTGCATGTGAAAGATGGCGTTATTGACCGGATTATGCTGAACGAGGCCTGTTCGGCCGGGTGCGGCGTATTTATAGAAACTTTCGCCAATTCGCTGGGCATGGAAAAAGAAGAGTTCGCAAGCCGGGCGCTTGTGGCCAAGGCTCCGGTGGACCTCGGCTCGCGCTGCACAGTGTTTATGAATTCAAAAATAAAACAGGCGCAGAAGGAAGGGGCGACTGTTGAGGATATCGCGGCAGGGCTTGCGTATTCGGTTATTCGCAACGCGCTTTACAAGGTTATCCGCGTTTCCGGGCCGGAAGATCTGGGCGAAGTGGTTGTTGCCCAGGGCGGCTCTTTTTTGAACGACGCGCTTTTGCGCGCCTTTGAAAAACTTATGGGGTGCGAGGCCTACCGTCCGGACATAGCGGGTCTGATGGGGGCCTACGGCGTGGCCCTGATCGCCAGGGAGCAGGCGGGACTGAGGGAAGACCCCGCTGCGCGAAGCACTCTTATTTCCGCAGATTCCCTGAAGGAATTTGAGCACCGCACCAAAACTACCCGCTGCAAGCTTTGCGGCAACAGGTGCCTGCTTACAATCAATATTTTCCCCAGCGGCAAGTATGTAACCGGCAACCGTTGTGAGAAGGGGGCCTCCCAGGCCGTGCCGGACGCCAGCAAGCATGTTCCGGTAAACCTTTACGCCCGCAAATATCAACTTCTGTTTTCGGCCTATACCCCGCTTGAAGAGGAAAAGGCGTTTCGGGGCAAAGTGGGAATTCCGCGCGTGCTCAACATGTTTGACCGCTACCCGTACTGGTTCACCTTTTTCACCTCGCTCGGCTTCCGGGTGGAGCTTTCCGCCCCGTCCAGCCAGGAACTTTACGCCAAGGGCATAGATACCATCTCTTCACAGTCTGTATGCTATCCCGCGAAGCTCGCGCATGGGCATATCATGGATCTGGTGGAGCGCGGGATAAAACACATTTTCTACCCCTGCATTTCGCGCGAGGAAAAAGAAGATGACACCGCGGACGACAGCTACAACTGCCCCGTGGTTTCCGGCTATCCGGAAGTGCTTCGGCTGAACATGGGCATTCTGAATGAAGAGAATGTGACGCTGCATTGCCCGTTTTTGCAGATGGGCAAGTTCAACAACCTGCTGGGCCGCCTTTATGAAGAACTGCGCGAGTTCAATATTTCCAGGCGGGAAATTTCAAACGCCCTTTATGAAGCCGCTTCCGAGCAAACCCGGTTCCGTGATGAAATGCGCCGCCTGGGCGAGGAAACATTGCACGAGCTGGAGAGCAGCGGACGGCTCGGCGTGGTTTTGACCGGGCACCCCTACCACCTCGACCCTGCGATAAATCATGGCATTCCCGAGTTGATAACCAGCAATGGAGTGGCGGTTCTCACGGAAGACAGCGTTGCCCATCTGGCCCAGGTGCCGCGCCCTCTGCGTGTTCTGGACCAGTGGCCCTATCACTCCCGTTTGTTCCGGGCTGCCGCGGCAGTGGGCGCCCATCCCAATCTGGAGCTGATTCAGTTCAATTCTTTCGGCTGCGGCCTTGACGCCATCAGCGCCGAGCAGGTTCAGGAAATTCTGGAAGCCCACAACAAGATTCACACTCTGCTTAAAATTGATGAGGGCGCCAACCTTGGCGGAGCCCGCATCCGCATCCGTTCCCTTCTGGCGACGGTTAAAAACAAGGCTGCCGAGCGTGGGCTTAAAATTGAAAGGGAAGAGCCGTTCAAGACTCTTGGCAAGATTGCCAAAGCCGTGCTTGAAAACGGCAGGGCGCTTGCCAACAGGATTGACCAGGCAACCCTTAAGCCGGGCAAGACGGCAGATGACCCCGAAGGGCCGGACAAAGAGGCCTTTATCACGGGCCCCAATGGGCACAGCTATGTGGCCCGGGCGGGGAAGGTGGCCCCTCTGCCTTCGTTGCCCACCCTTTATGGAGCCACCGAGTTTACCAAGGAGATGGGTGAAACCTATACCATTTTGACCCCGCAGATGTCCCCCGTGCATTTTCAGTTCATGGAGGCGGGCCTGCGCATGGAAGGCTACAAGGTTGAGCTGCTTCCTTATGCGAGCCCGGAAGATGTGGAGGTGGGCCTGCGCTATGTGAACAACGATGTCTGTTACCCGGCGATTATTGTAATCGGGCAGCTGATGCGCGCTGTTCAGAGTGGAAAATACGACAAGGACAAAACCGCCCTTCTGATTTCCCAGACAGGGGGAAGTTGCCGCGCCACCAACTATGTGGGGCTTTTGCGGCGGGGCCTGAAAAAATGCGGCCTGGGGCATGTTCCGGTAATTTCATTTAATATGGTCGGCCTTGAGGAACAGGCCGGATTTGTGGTCAGCGGCAAAATGCTTTTACGTCTCGCACACGGGGTGCTTTACGGTGACATGCTGGACAAGCTCACGCTGCGCACCCGGCCCTATGAACTGAACAAAGGCGAAACGGATGAAAAGTCCGCCAAATGGTCCGGAATCTGTTGCAGATCGTTGAAAACCCTGTCGGGTAAAGTGTTCAGAAAAAATATCGAGGGCATGGTGGAAGATTTCGCCCGCATTCCTATTTCCTCCGAGCAAAAGCCGCGGGTGGGCATGGTTGGCGAAATTTTGATCAAGTATCACCCGGACGCCAATAACCAGACCATTCAGGTGATTGAGGCCGAGGGCGGAGAGGCTGTTCCTACCGAGCTGATCAACTTTGTGCTTTATTGCCTGTATGACGATTTGCCTTTTTCCCATTTCTCATCCATCGGTTTCTGGCAATCGTTGAAAAACTGGCTTCTTATCTGGTGGATCGAGAAAAAACGCAATGTGCTGCGCAAGGCGCTTGCCAGATATCCCCGTTATGGCGAGATTCCCACCATTCACGAACTTGCCGGGGCTTGCCGTGAAATTATTTCGCTGGGGCACCAGGGCGGGGAAGGCTGGCTTCTTACTGCGGAGATGCTGGAAATGCTCAAGACGGACGTGCCCAATATTCTTTGTATGCAGCCGTTTGCCTGCCTGCCAAACCACATTACCGGAAAAGGGGTGATTCGCGAGCTTTCGCGCCGTTTCCCGCTTGCCAATATCGCCCCGGTGGACTATGACCCCGGCGCGTCTGAAGTAAACCAGCTGAACCGGATCAAACTGATGATGACCGTGGCCAAGCAGAATTTGAGAAACAGCATTCCGGAAGCGGGCTAAACATGGCCGGGGTGAATGAGGCGCCGTGTTTGGCTTGAAGAGATTAATCGCTTAAAATGCTTCCAATCAGCCTTCATCAGATGAGCTGGAAAGCCGGATTGAACGGGCTGGGCAATAATTTGGCCAAGGATTTTTTCAAAAAATGTCAGGGCAATAATTTTGGAAACCTTGAAGCAAAAAACAGGCAGCCTTGGTGAAGAGATGGCGGCCGCGCATCTTGAGAAGCAGGGCTTCAAGCTGATTGCCCGCAACTGGCGCAAGGGCTCATATGAGCTTGACATAATTTGTGCGGACAGGGAAACTCTGGTTTTTGTGGAAGTAAAAACCAGGGGCGAAGGCAGCCTTGAAGGCCCTGAAGAGGCGTTAACAGCCCACAAGCGCAGAAGCCTCTTGCGGGCCGCGGGTGAATATCTGAAGGAAGCGGATGCCTGGGACTGTCCTTGCCGCTTTGATCTGGTTTGCGTGCGCCTTGTGGATGGACGCGCCGGGAAAGAGTGTCTGGAGCATATTGAGAATGTCGTTGAATTTGACGGAACAATTGGATGCGCAGGAAAATGGGGCCGGTTTGGAGGGGGTTCGCCTCTGGATAGTGGCCACACCCCTTGGCAACCCTGGTGACCTTTCGCCGCGTGCGATGGAAGTGCTGGAAGGGGCCGATTTTGTGCTGGCGGAAGATACCCGGCGCAGCGGCAGGCTGTTTGCCGACTGTGGAATCGAGGTCAGGGGTTTTGTCAGTTTTCATGAGCATAATGAAGAAGAACAGCTTCCCGTTATTTTGCAGCAGCTGGAAGAAGGCCGGGTGGCTGCGCTTGTAAGCGATGCGGGGCTTCCTACCCTTTCCGATCCGGGATACCGGCTGGTGCGGGCCTGCCGCAGGGCGGGAATAAAGGCAAGCGTTGTTCCCGGGCCATCGGCCGTGCTGACGGCGCTGGCTGCAAGCGGCCTGGCGCCTCACCCCTTTGCTTTTTTAGGTTTTTTGCCGCGCAAAGAGGGAGATCAGGCCAGGCTTTTGTCCAAATTCAACGAGGCGGGATGCAGCCTGGTATTTTTCGAGCGTAAGGATCGTATGGCCCAAACGCTGCAAAATGTTTATAATGTAATTGGCGCGCGGGAAGTGTGCATTGCCAGGGAAATGACGAAAAGCCACGAAGAATTTCTCTTTGGACGGCTGGGGAAATGGGAGAACGAGAACGGAATTTTCCCCCCCCGCGGCCTGCTTGGGGAAATTACTGTGGTAATCGGCCCGGCCGAAGAAACCGTGCGCACTGGCGACGCCCAGGTGGCCGCATTGGCAAACTGGATGATTGCGGATGCCGCTGAAAGCGGGACGATTGCAAAGCCGAAGGAGCTTGCCCGCAAAGTTGCGGAAGCTGTGGAGGGCTGGACTGCCAAGGAAGTGTATCAGCTTCTTCAGGCAAAACAGGAAACGTGAGCCGGATGCTGGACAAAAAAATTCTTCGCTCCTCTTTTTTCCGCTCCTATTTTATTGCGGCCGCTTTTAATTTCCGCGGCCTGCAGAACATCGGCCTGCTTTATGCCATGGAACCGGCGCTTTCGGCCATTTATAAAGACAAAGAACAGCTCAAGGCCGCCCGGGCCAGATACATGTGGCATTTCAACACCCATCCCCTATGGGTTCCACTGTTGATAGGCATGTTCATCAACCTTGAACAGGGCTTATCCAAAGACAGCCTTCCTTCACAGGGCATGGTTGCCTTGAAGAACACGGCCTGTTATACTCTTTCCGGTATAGGCGATTCTGTATTCAGTGGCACGCTCATTCCTCTATGGGGAATAGTGATGTGCTGCCTTTTTGTTTGCGGGCAGGTATGGATTGCTTCCGCATTTTTAATTTGCGCTGTGCTGGGCGTGCAAATATTTCGATTTGTCACTTATTTTGCAGGCCTGCGTCATGGGCTTGGCGTGATAGGGCGGCTGAAAGATTTTGATATGATGAAGTGGGGCCAGAGAATAAAGATTCTCAATGGCTCCCTGCTGGCTCTGCTGCTTTATCTGGTTCTTCCCGTGCCGGTCGGCGGTTTTGATCTGCTGGTCACAGTGCTGGGGTTCGGGGCCGGAGGGTGGCTTGTGTTCAGATGCAAATTTCCGCGTCTTCTGGTATCTACAACGGTTTTTGCGGTTTTCTGGGGCGCTGATCTCGTAAAGTGGTTTTAGACCAGATGTGTTGAATTTGCCCAGCTAAGGATGTAATGGACAATGAAGGATTCGTCTCTTGTGACTCGGAAAGATCCCAACAATATGAATTTGAGTTCAGGCGGGGTAACCGGAGAAGTGCGCATTCACAGCCAGTTTGGCCTGCATGCCCGCCCGGCTGCCCAGCTTGTGAAGCTGGCCCAGCAATACAGCAGTGAAATAAGGCTTAAAACGGCTAACGGCGAAGCCGACGCAAAAAGCATTCTTGATATTTTAAGCCTTGCGGCGGGGCCCGGCGTTAAAATTCATATTCATGCGGACGGGGCGGATGAAAAGGAAGCCCTGGAAACGGTGATTGCTTTTTTAAACAATAGCTGAGAAGGCGCCTTTCATTTTTTCGGAATAAAGGCGGCGGATTTTCAAGGGGTTCATCTTTTGGCCAAAAACATCTTGCACGGCATTCCCATTTCAGGAGGCATCGCCATTGGCAAACTGGTGTATATGCAGCACCAGGACTTGGGCGAGCTCACTCCTTCCTACATCTCTTTTTCGGAAATAGAGAGGGAGCAGAAGCGTTTTCTAAAGGCGGCGGATGCCGCGGAGAAGAGCTTCGGGCAGGCTATGGAGGCCCTTCCTGAAAATCTGGCAAAGGAAAGCGATGTTATTTACATGCATAAGATGCTCTGCCGGGATCCCAAGCTGACCGACCGCACCCTGAGCAATATCGAGCAAAAGCTGTTTTCCGCCGAAAGTGCGCTGCAGCGCGCCCTGGAAGACATCGGCGAGGAGTTTTCCAGCATAGAGGACGATTTCTTCAGAGAAACCGTCAACGACCTGCATCTTGTGGGCGAACGGATAATGGACAAGCTTACCGGAAAAGACCCTTACAACATCAAGGAAGGGGAGCCGGTAATTCTTATGGCCCGCGACCTTTCGCCTGCTGATACCATAGAGCTTTCCCTGGACAATGTGCTGGCCATGGTTACCGAAGACGGGGGAAAAACCTCGCATGCCGGTATTTTGGCCCGCAGCCTGGGCATTCCTGCGGTGGTGGGGGTGGCCGGGCTTGGGCGCACGGTGCACGCGGGAGACACCGTAATTGTGGATGGGCTAAAGGGCACAATTCTGCTGAACCCCAGCCATGACGAGAAGTTCCAGTACACCGAATCGGCCATGGAATATGAGCATTATAAAGACCGGATCAGCCAGCTTTGCCAGAATTCGGCCGAAACAACCGACGGGCACAGGGTTGAGGTGCTGGCAAACGTGGGATGGGTGGAGGAAATTTCCAAGTCAATCGCTTCCGGGGCCGAAGGCGTGGGCCTTTACCGTACCGAATTTTCATTTATGAACCGCACCAGCACGCCTTCCGAAAGCGAGCTTTATAAGGAATATTCCGATGCGGTGCGGGCTTTGGGCGGGCGGGGGGTCTGCTTCCGCACTCTGGACCTTGGCTCGGACAAGCTCACGCTTTCCCTCGAGCATCTTAGCGAAGCGAACCCCGCGCTGGGCTTGAGGGCGGTGCGCTATTGCCTCCGGCACCCCAGGCTGTTTCGCGCCCAGTTGCGTGCGCTGCTGCGGGCAACCGCCGGAGTGCCTGCGTCTTTGATGTTTCCCCTGGTGGCCGACCTCACGGAATTGCGCCAGATTGCCCATATTGTGAGCGAAGTGCGCCAGGATCTGGCTGATTCCGGGGAAATATTCGCCCGCGATATCAGCATGGGGGTGATGGTGGAACTTCCGTCAACAGTGGTCATGGCCGAAGAAATTGCCGAGGAAATAGATTTTTTCAGCATCGGGACCAATGATCTGGTTCAGTACACGCTTGGCGTTGACCGGGGCAATGCCCAGGTGTCCCATCTTTATCAGCCGCTGCACCCGGCGGTGCTGCACTCGATTAAAAGGGTGGTGGATGTGGCTCACCAAAGCGGCATTGCGGTGAACGTGTGCGGTGAAATGGCTGCGGATCCGTATTGCCTGCCGGTGCTTCTGGGCATGCCGGTGGATACGGTGTCCATGTCCCCGCAGGCTATTCCGGGAATCAAGAGCATCATCAGGCAGCTTTCCCTGGAGGATTGCCTTGAGCTTGTGCGCGATTTGCTTAAGGCGAACACCACAACCAGGGTCAACCGGATGGTGCGCGAATTTGTGTATTCAAAAACCAGGGAAGACCTGGCCTTTCACTTCTCGCATCTGGACCGCGTTTATGATTAAAGCCCTTTCATTCTGAATGGCCTTGGCTGACGGCGGTGTACACAGCGGCTGCGCCCGCTGGCGCCGGGAGCTTTTGTTCTTTTCGCCCGCCTCGGGCAAATGCTTAAAAGGCTGGCCTTTCTTTCCACGCTGGGGCGGAAATTCTCAATGGCCTTGCCAGACGTTGAAACTTCCCGTAAAATTTGTTTGCGCCGCAGGCAAGGCTTCATGCCGGTTCTGCCGGATGTTTTGCTGCGGCGGCAGGGCGGATAGCGGTTCGCGCTATCCGGGCATTTGCGCATTTTTTAAATTTAAATACGCTGGGATAACGCGCAGGAATTATCCTGCATGAGAACTGGAACAAGCATGAGCAGTAAAGAAGGCGGCGTTTCGCCGATCGCGGTAAACCGCAAGGCCCGGCACCTTTATGAATTTCTGGAAAAGGTTGAGGCCGGAATAGTGCTTACCGGCTCGGAGGTGAAAAGCATCCGGGCGGGAAAGGTGAGTTTCGCGGATTCATATGTCCAGTTCAGGATGGGCGAGGCATGGCTGTGCTCTTTGCATATAGCGCCGTATGAGAACGCGGGCTATGCCCAGCACAAGCCGGAACGCGACCGCAAGCTGCTGTTGCACGCATATGAAATTGCGAGCCTGGCAAGCAAGGTTGAACAGAAAGGGCTTACCATAGTGCCGGCGCGTTTGTATTTTAAAAACGGCAAAGTCAAGGTTGAGCTGGCCCTCGCCAGAGGCAAAAAAATTTACGACCAGCGCGAAACCTTGAAACGCAACGCGGAAGACCGCGACGCCCAGCGTGAGCTTGCCCGTTTTAAAGGATGAAGGGCGGAGCGGTCAGCTTGAAACCATAATATCCGGTGAAAGGCCGGCATTGTGAAGCATTGCTTTGCAGCGGCCCCAAAGTTCGACACGAGCGCTGTTTACCGCCAGTTAAAGCCAGTTTTCAAAGCCGGGCCGCTTCCGGGCAAGGGGAAAGCTGTCAGGTGCGAGAAAATAGCTATTGTTACATTGTCATATTTTCATTATAATTTTCCCGCAATATTCCGGACCGCAAGGGCGATATTTTTTTGTTTGAGCTGTACTTTTGCCCGTGCGTAACTATTTAACGGATACTTTGTGCCGAACCGGACCGGTCTTTTTGTCCTAATCCGCCCCCGCTGCTTTTTTATGGCCGCCCTGGAGATGATATGCTTGGATTTCTGTTCAAAAAAGTTTTTGGCTCTGCCAATGAACGATACATTAAGACCTTGAAACCTATTGTGGAGAAGACAAACGCGTTTGAAGCGGCTGTGCGGGCCATGCCCGATGAGGCGTTTCCGGCCAGAATTCTGGAGCTGAAGGAAGAGGCGGCAAAGGGAAAAAGCCTGGACTCGCTGATGCCGGAGGTGTTTGCTCTGGTGCGCGAGGCTTCGGTGCGCACCCTGGGAATGCGCCACTTCGATGTGCAGTTGATTGGCGGCGCTGTTTTGCACGCGGGAAAAATCGCCGAAATGAAAACCGGGGAAGGTAAAACCCTGGTGGCCACTCTGGCGGTGGTGCTGAATTCTCTTGCCGGCAAAGGCGTGCATGTAATTACGGTCAACGACTACCTTGCCCGCCGCGATGCGGAGTGGATGGGAGCTATTTATAAATTTCTCGGCTTGAGCGTGGGCGTAATTTTGCACGGCCTGACCGATGAAGAGCGCAAAGAGGCTTATGCCGCCGATATCACTTATGGCACCAACAATGAGTTTGGCTTCGACTATCTGCGCGACAACATGAAGTTTTACAAGGAGCAGATTGCCCAGCGGAGCCACTTTTTCGCCATAGTGGATGAGGTGGACTCGATTCTGATTGACGAGGCCAGAACGCCTCTGATTATTTCCGGGGCGGGGCAGGAATCCACCGAGCTTTATTCGAGGGTGGACGTTATTGTGCCCAACCTGAAGGCGGACGAACATTTCAGCATGGATGAGAAAAACCGCACCCTCACTCTTACCGAGGACGGGGTGAGCCTGGCTGAAAAACTCCTGAATGTCGAGAACCTTTACGATCCCCAGAACATCGCCCTGCAGCACCATCTTTTGCAGGCCCTCAAGGCTCATCACCTGTTCAAGCGTGATGTTCACTATATTGTTCAAGAAGGGCAGGTGGTGATTGTTGACGAATTCACGGGCCGCACAATGCCGGGCCGCCGTTTCTCCGATGGCTTGCATCAGGCTCTGGAAGCCAAGGAAGGGGTGAAAATAGAACAGGAAAACAACACTCTCGCCTCAATCACCTTCCAGAACTATTTCCGCATGTATGAAAAATTGTCCGGCATGACCGGCACGGCGGATACCGAAGCGGTGGAATTCAAGCAGATTTACAATCTGGACGTGGTCAGCATTCCAACCCATATGCCGATGATCCGCAAGGATTATCCCGACTTTATATTCCATTCCGCCAAAGAGAAATTTGAAGCCATAGCCAATGAAATCAAGGCCCTGCATGAAAAAGGCCAGCCTGTGCTGGTGGGCACCATCTCCATTGAGAATTCAGAGCTGATTTCTTCCACGCTCAATAAAATGGGGGTTCCCCACAATGTGCTGAATGCCAAGCACCACGAACAGGAGGCCGCAATTGTGGCCGAGGCGGGCAAGCGGGGCAAGGTGACCATTGCCACAAACATGGCGGGCCGCGGCACCGACATCAAGCTGGACGAGGAAACCCTCGCGCTTGGCGGGCTGCATATTTTGGGCACAGAACGCCACGAGTCGCGCCGCATTGACAATCAGCTGCGCGGGCGTTCCGGGCGTCAGGGCGACCCCGGTTCTTCCCGGTTTTTCCTGTCGCTTGAAGACGATCTCCTCCGTCTGTTCGGGTCGGACCGCTTCAAGGGGCTTTTGTCGAAGCTGGGCATGGGCGATGGCCAGCCAATTGAAGACCGGATGGTTTCTTCGGCCATAGAGCGGGCTCAGAAACGGGTGGAAGCCCACAACTTTGAAATTCGTAAAACCCTGCTCGATTATGACAACGTGATGAACCAGCAGCGTGAAGTGATTTATTCTTTGCGCCGGGAGGCAATACTGGACGACCCGGAAGAGCTTTTGGAAGAGTTCCGGGACGACCTGCTGGAAGATATTTTTATGCAAATCCCGTCCCGCGAGGACAGGGTGGACGAGGAAACCCGCTCTGCGGTGATGGCTGAGCTTGAGGAGGCGGTGAATTTAAGCCGCTTCTGGGATACCGGCAAGGGCATCCCCCAGCGCGAGGATGTGGAAGCCGGGCTGAATCAGGTGTTTGCCGAATTGAAGGAAGCCGCCGGGCCTGCCTATCTTGACGTGTTGCGCTACTTTATTCTGGAAGAGCTGGACCGCTGCTGGAAAGAGCATCTTGTGGACATGGATCATCTGCGTGACGGGATTGGCCTGCGAGGGTACGGGCAGCGCGACCCCAAGCAGGAATACAAGCGCGAAGGCTTTGAAATGTTCAAGGATATGCTCGGCCGGATTAAGCTGAGCACGTTTAAAATGCTTACACGTCTCAGGCTGCGCCGGGTTGAAGAGGAAATGCCCGAACCGTATTCGCCGGCTCCGGAAGCCCCTTCACCTGCTCCGGAGCAGGACAGGGCGGCCACGCTTGGGTTCAGGCACCGCGCCCAGCCCACGGCAATGTCTTATTCCGGCCCTTCTGAGTCAGGCGGGGCAAAGGTTACCCGAACTTCGGTGAAAAGGGCCGAGCCCAGAGTGGGGCGGAACGACCCCTGCCCATGCGGTAGCGGAAAAAAGTATAAGAAGTGTTGTGGAGCATGATTTAAAGGGAAGAACACGGACCTGGTTCCGGCTTCTTCCCTTTTTTTATTGGCAGCTTTGCGCACAAAAGTTGCCGTATGAACGGGCTTGCCCGAATCTGCGCGGGCCGGCCTTGACGAAAGAGGATTTGGCAAGGAGAGAGTATGCAAAATAGGGACATAGACAAACAGATTGCCGACAATCCGGAGTTAAACGAGCTTCTTAATCCTCCCAAAAGCAGAACCTTGCTGGTTGCTTCCCTGATTGGGTTTGGCCTGATGCTTGTTGCTGGCGTAGCAAGCCTGATTATTGCGTTCAGTTTCCACCACGAAGGGGGAGGGCATGGCTTTCACAGCGATGATGGCGCGGGAAGCTACAGCAGCGACAGCGAAGAGCCCGACAGCTACAGTCTGGTTGAAATATCTCCGGGCCAGGCCAAGACCTGGCTTCAGGAAAACATAAGCGGGATGAACGCGCTGAGCGTTGCGGCCGGCAAGCACAAGCTGCTGCAAAACGTATGGATTGCCAGTTCCTACGATTATGAAACCAACAAAATTTTTGTGTGGATAAACGACATCCCGTGCACCGACAACCCCGCTCATGTGGGCGACGAGGGCGGCGAGGAACGATATCTGTTCTCAGAGGTGCTGAAGGATGTGGACGTTTCGGTGATTGACTTCTATGAAATTGTCAGCTTCATGAAAAACAACGGCATAGAGGGTTATGAACTATATGAGGGAGGCTCCGGCAGTGAACTGGCTGGAGCCAGCTTTTTTCATGAAAGCTATGACGGCGCTTTTTACTTTTCGTTTGATGGAAAAGCCCCCGCTCATGCCGGGCCGGGGCACGAGCTTGCGGACAAGTGGTGGTTTATCGAGCCTTGACGGCTTTATATATATTATTGAACAATTCTGGAGAGAACATGCCCAATACACCTAAAGGATTTTTATTTGCAGTGGCGGA
>CAZDJL010000006.1:0-10088 GCA_964505745.1 uncultured Desulfovibrionaceae bacterium
CATTGCCGCGTGGCTCTCTTCCGTTCCCGCCCGTTTCGCCATGATTACCGGCCTGGGCTATACCTTCGAGGCCGACAGCCTGCCCAAGCGGGCTCTGACCATGGCCGCGTCGTGCCTTTACAAATTCGCATTAAAACACTGCAAAACCGTTTTCTTCCAGAACCGCGACGATCTCGCCCATTTCCAGAATCTGGGCATACTGCCTGAAAAACTTGAACCGGGCCAAATTGAAATGCTGCGCGGAACCGGGGTGGACATCGGGCATTTCGAATTTTTCCCGCCCAAACTTTCTCCAGTCACCTTTCTTCTGGTGGGCCGTCTGGTTGAAGCCAAAGGCATAAGAGAATTTGCCGGTGCAGCGAGCCAGCTTGGCAGAGACTATCCCGGCCAGGCCGTTTTCCAGATTTTAGGGCCGGCGGAAAGCGGGCCGGGCAGCATTCCGCTGGATGAAGTGAAGGCCTGGGCGCAGGGAGGCTTTCTTGAATATCTTGGCGCAACTGATGACGTGCGCCCGTTTATCAGAGAGGCCAGCGTGATGGTTCTGCCTTCCTACCGGGAAGGCCTGCCCACATCCATTATGGAAGGAATGAGCATGGGCCGCCCGGCCGTGGTAGCCGATGTGCCCGGTTGCCGAGAGCTGGTGGTGGAGGGCGTTAACGGGTTTATGGTTCCGGTAAGAAACACCCCCGCCCTGGCGGAAGCCATGGAAAAATTTGTGAAACAGCCGGATTTGATCGCCAGCTTTGGCAAAACCGGGCGCGATATGGCGGAAAAAGATTTCGACGCCCGCGAAGTGGCGGCAAAGCTCATGCAAAGCATGGGCTTGCGAAATTAGCCTGAATTGCCAACCTTAGACTTACACGATTTTAACCTTTAGCATTGGTCTAAACACTATGAATCGCCTTGCTTTGCTCATAATTTTCGCCGTTCTCGACCTTGGCTGCATTCTGCTTGCGCTGACTCTTGGCTCTCCACTCACCATCGCTCAGGAGCTTTCAATTCCTTTCGACTATAAAGGGGCCTCATTTTTCACCTGCCTCATTTTCATTCTATCCTACTATACGCTGGACTGTTACCCGCTGAGCCGCCGCCAGGAGCGCGACATTGTGCCCCGCGTGATCGTGGGCACCCTGATCGCCTCGGTGCTCACCGGTTTCATCTTTTATATTCTGGAAATCTGGCGGTTCCCGCGCCTGCTTTATGTAATCCAGTTCGGGCTCACTCTTGTTTTCACGGTGTTCTGGCGCATTGTCTACATCAAGCTGCACAGCCGCCTGGCCTACCGCGACAGAATCATCCTGTTCGGGCCCGGCCCCTACGAGAATGTGCTGGAATACATATCGGACAACCTCCCAGAAGCCGATGTGCTGGGTTATGTAACCGAGGACAATTACCCGGTGGAAGAGGTCGACCTGCCCTACCTGGGCCAGCCGGAAAACATCATTACCATAGGCACCAGCAAAAAGGCGGACATGGTCCTGCTCATGCCGGACGTTGACCTTGAAGGCAGCGCCGCTTCGACCCTCCTGAAAACACGCCTGGAATACGGGATTCAGGTGGAGGCTTCCAGTTCTTTCATCGAACGCCTCACCCAGCGCGTTCCGGTTGAGGAAATCCGCGACTCCTGGCTGCTTATGGAATACGGGTTCAGCCTCAATTCCCAGCGCATGATGCGCCGCATCAAGCGGGTGATAGACTGGGGAGTTTCCCTGGGCATGCTGATTGTGATTTCCCCTCTTTTGCTTATCACCGCCCTGGCAGTGCGGGTGGAAAGCCCGGGCCCCGTAATTTACCGCCAGAAACGCGTGGGGCTTATGGGCAAAGAGTTTACTTTGTACAAATTCCGCTCCATGGGAACTGATGCCGAAAAAAACGGCGCCCAGTGGGCTCAGGAGAATGACCCCCGGGTAACCAGGATAGGCCGGATAATCCGGAAATTGCGAATTGACGAGCTGCCCCAGCTGGTCAACGTGCTCAAGGGCGACATGAGCCTGGTCGGCCCCCGCCCGGAACGGATGGAGTTTGTAAGCCAGCTTGAGAAAAAAATACCCTATTATTATCTCCGCCATACGGTGAAACCGGGAATTACCGGCTGGGCTCAGGTTTCATACCCTTATGGAGCGTCTGAGGAAGATGCCCGCATCAAACTCGAATACGACCTTTATTATGTGAAAAAGATGTCGCTGATGTTTGATTTGATGATTTTCCTCAAAACAGTAGGCGTAGTGCTGTTTCCTTCCGGGGCGAGATAAATGGCCAACCACAACCGTAAAATAGCCAAGGCGCTTACTCCGGCCCGCCAGCTCGCCTTGCGCACTCTTCTTTCAATGCAGGCGCGCAATGAAAAAATCCAGGCCGCCCTGAACATCACGCTGGCCTCGGCTGCCGCATCCACGGACAAGAAGGACAAAGCGCTCTGCACCCAGCTTGTTTACGGCTGCGTCCGCCTTAAAATACGCCTGGACTGGATTTTGGACAAATACCTTGCCAAGCCCGAAGCCCTTCCCAGCCCCGCGCGCAGGGTCATGCGCATGGCCGCTTACGAACTGCTCTACCTGAGCCATATCCCTCAATACGCCACAATCTCGTCATATGTTGCGGCAATAAAATCGGGCTATGGGCAAAGCCTTGCAGGAGTCGCCAACGCGGTGCTCAGAAAGGTTTCCTCAGGTTCACACGATGAAGCATGGTTCAAGTCTGAAATACCGGATCCCATAAAATTCCTTGAAGCCTGGCACAGCCAGCCGGAATGGATTGTCGGGCATTTTATGCGCAACTATCCGGAAGCCGATATGAAAAAATATCTGGAGGCGGGAACTCAGGTCCCCCCTCTCGGCATCCGGGCAAACCGCCTTTCGGGCGATTTTAACGCCGTTTGCGAAGAGCTTGCCAAACATGACGGCCTGATTGAAAGAAATGAAGAGGCATTCGCATTCGCCCCGGGGAAAAACCCGGAAGAAATGGGCGCGCTTCTGGCCGAGGGAAAAATCTCCCGCCAGTCATACCCTGCGCAAAAAATAATGCAGGCAATTTTCTCCGGGCTGAAAACGGAAATCTCCAGCGCGCTCAAATTCGGCCCCATTTGGGACGTGTGCGCCGGGCAGGGGGGAAAAACCTGCTGGATGCTGGAACACGGCCTGCCGGTAAGCCTGGCAAGCGACACTTCCACGCTGCGCCTGGAACACCTTCACCACGAGCTTGCCCGCCTCGGACTTCCAGCCCCGGCCGTCATCACGGCCGATGCAGCCCTTCCCCTGCCGGTGAAAGAACAGCCGGGAATAATTTTAATTGATGCGCCCTGTTCGGGGCTGGGCACGCTTTCGCGCCGGCCCGACATCAAGCTTTACCGCAAGCCCGAGGAACTGCCCAGGCTGGCGGAGCTGCAGGAACAAATACTTTTCACCCAATTTGAAGCCCTGCCCGGCGGGGGCCTGCTCATTTACCTGACCTGCACCCTCAACCCCGATGAAAACCAAAAACCTATCGATAAGCTGCTAGACCGTTTCCCTGCATCCAGGCTGATTTTTACCTGCCAAAGCCCACCCGACAACCCGGAGTATGAATTCTTCTGGGCCGCCGCGGTGCAAAAGCAGGCTTAAACTCTGCTTCCTGCAAGCCCGGGCCTGCCCTTGCCCCGCGCCGCGGACGCATGCTGACAGCTTTGCAGCACAGCGGAATTGCACAAAAAAGCAAAGCGGCTTTACCCGCAGGGCAAGGCACAGGATGCACAAAGGGCCGTTCACTTCCGCCGTTACGCCAAAAGGGCATCTGCGAACCAGCCTGCCCGAAGCTTTCGCGCCTCAAATTCACTGCATAAAACGGGGTCTTCCCGCGAAATCGGCCTGCCTGGTTTATATTGACTGGCGAATAATTGGGTAGTAGTGTGCAAAGAATAAGGGAATATGGCCTGAAGGCCGTCTTTTCCAACAAGGAGCCCCCATGAGAAAAACTGCTTTTGCCGTTTTCGCTGCGCTGCTGCTCGCCAATGGCTGCACAAGCAAATACGGCAGCCAGATAACCGATGTCAATCATTATCCCAACTGTTACGCGCCCATAGCAGAACTGCGGGCGGACGAAAAGAACGTCCAGACCGGAACAGGGGCAGGCGCGGCCATTGGTGCGTTTATGGGCGCGCTGGTGGGCTACGCCGCCACAGGCAAGGCCTCTGGAGCAGTGGCGGGAGCCGCGACCGGGGCGGTTGTGGGCGGCCTTGCAGGCTATGGCATAGCCAAACACAAAACAGAGTCAGACGCCAAAGTCCGCCTGGCCAATTACGCCGAAGCGGTCGGCCAGGACGTAAACCAGATGGATGTGGCCACAGCTTCCGCCAGCAAGGCCAGACAGTGCTATGAGGCCGCCTTTGACACAGCCCGGGCCGATTTTAAAAACAAGCGCATTTCGGCGGCCGAATTCGAAGCCCGCTATAAGGAAATAAGAAGCGGCCTTCTGGAAACCGCCAATATTCTTGACAATATTTCCATCAACATGACCGAGAAAGACAAGGAATACCGCGAAGCTCTCGCCTGGGAAGCGCAGCAGAGGGAAATGCCCGTGCCGGACCCGGCGGTTTACACCGTGGGCAGTTCCGCCTCCAAGGGCAAAAGCAAGACCAAGCAGCCCCAAAAACCTTCCAGCGACCCGGAACTTGACGCGATGGCCCGCCAGAACGCATCGTTCATCAACAGCCAATCTTCTCTGGACAAGGAAAAGGAAGCCACCCAGGCCGCAATTGACGTGTTTGACCAGAACGCCCACGACCTGATGGGCATAGGCGCTTAACTGAAAACGCCCTGCGCCGCTTAGTGCGCAGAAAATGAAAACTGTGCGATTTGAAGACGCAGGGGCAGGCAAAACTATGAGCACAAGCGAACAGAATATGGATAACGGCCGGCAAGGCTCCCCCACGCCGGTTCCCTGGCAGCGCCGCCCGTGGGTGTGGGCTGTTTTGGGGGCTCTGCTGGTTCTGATTGGCTATCTGATAGGAAGCTGCTTCCGGGAGCCGGAGCCGGATCTCACTGCGGACGCCAGCCGTGAAGAACTGCTGTTTAAGGCCCAGCAAGGCGTGAACGACGGGCTTCAGGCCGAAATAGACCGTTTGCGCGGCCTTCTTGCCGGGGATGTGTGCCAGGAAGAACATGCCGCCCCCCTGTATAACAAGCCGCTGCCGGAAAGCACCGGCCCGGGGGAAGTGGTTCCGCAGCCGGAAGAGGCCAAGCCGCAGGAAACCCCCAGCGGCCCGGAAGTGTTTTCCGTGCCCGCCAACAACGCCACGATTGAACCTCTGCCCGCTTCCGAAAACCTGCAAAAGCCGGAAACCCTGGCGGCTCTGGCGGAGCAGGCCACAGTGATGGTTTTTTCCATTACCGGGCCGGAAGACGCGCAAATGGGCACGGGGTTCTTTTATGCGCCGGGGCTTGTTCTAACCAACGCCCATGTGGTGAATGGATATAAAAAACTTTTTGTGATCAACAAAGCCCTGGGCAGGCTGATTCCCGGAAATGTGGTGGCTTATGGCAAAAACGCAAGCGAGGATTTCGCCGTAATCAAGCTGGAAGACCCCCTTGCGGCCAAAATTTACCCGCTTACCTTCACCACCAAGGTTGCCCGCACAGACCGGATAAGCACATGGGGCTACCCCGGCCTGATTACCGCAGCGGACCCGAAACTTCTGGCCCTGCTCAAGGGCGATGAAACGGCCGCCCCGGAAATTGTATACAGCGAAGGCGTGGTAAGCATGATTGTGGACGATGTTCCCCAACTGATTGTGCATACGGCCGAAATTTCCCAGGGCAACAGCGGGGGCCCCACCATGGACCAGAACGGCCGCGTGGTGGGGGTAAACACCCTGATTATACCGGACAAGGAAAGCAACCGTCAGGCCAGCCTTTGCGTGGGCAGCCGCGACGTGCTGAGCTTCCTGGCCCGCCACAATTCCGGCGCAGTTGTGGCCGAAGAATAACCGCCCTTGGCAAACCTGGTTCAGCGGCTTAGGTTATGACCCATACCTTCATAGTCAGCACACCGAACAGCCTGCTCAGGCCTCTTGCCTGGCAGGGCATTCAGGCGCAGTCGGCATATGACCAGCTGGCGCACACCCTGCACATGCGCCTGGGCAAAAGTCACGCCGCCATTCTGGCCGAACCGGTCAGCGAGGCCGGAGCCGAGAGCGTTGACTGGTATGCCGCCTCGCCCGGCACTCCGGTGAAGCTTGCCCACCTGCCGCCAAACGAGCAGGAACAGGTGAAAGGGAAACTGGGGGAGTTCGCCCAAAAAGTAAAGGAACTCGCCTTTAGCCTCAAACAATCGAACGACAGCAACTCCATCCTGGCCGGATCCCTGCTTGAACTCGCCCTGCTGTATCCTTCCGAAGAATATTTGTACGCCCTGAGAAGCGATGGAGGAGAACTCTCCCCCTTGCTTGTGGGGTGGGGGTTCGCCTTGGCCGGGCTTGCCTCGGAACCGGAAGACATCACCGCGATAAAGGCGGCTGCCCTACCGGATCCGGGTTCGTTCCCGGCACATGAAAAAGATTCCGCGCAAGCGCCGCCCGGCGGGCATACTTTTAATGAAGGCCCTGCGGCCGCAGCTTCCCCATTCCTCGCGGGCGGCAAAAACAATGAACACCCCGCACAATCACCCCAGGATGCCGGCGCAACAGTAGTCCGCCATGTGTTTCCTTTCCCCTGGTCACTGTTCGCCTTTTTGCTGGCAGCGGCGGTTATGATTTTTTTCCTGCTTTGGGTCATGCCCCGGCTCGGCTTGCCGGAAACCTTCGGCTTTGCCGGCTGCTCCCGCCAGGAGCCTGCTGCCTCAGTTCCGCAATCCAGATTCGACCCGGCTGAACTGTACCGGGCCCAGGGGCGGGAAGATGCTTTGCGGGCCGAGCTTGAACGGCTGCGCAAGGAATATGAAACCAGATTGTGGCTGTGCGACAAGCAGGCCCAGGCCGAACCCGAGCCGGAACCTCCGGCTGTGGAACCAGACCCAGTTCCTCCCGTGCCCCAGCTGGCCCTGCCGGAGCTTCCGCCCAATCCGCCTCCAAAACCAAAGGTTGAACCCAAGCCGGAAACAAAGCCTCAACCCAAACCGAAGGCAAAACCGGAAACAAAGCCCCAGCCCGATGTGATGGTCATACCCGAGAACCCATCCAATCTGGAATTTCTGGAAGGCTGCTGGTACGCCCAAACCGGGTTGAAAAGCACGCGCACCAGGATGCCGATATCCGTAAAATACTGTTTTGACAAAAACGGCAATGGCAGCATCACCCTTATTGAACGCGACAAGAACGGACGCGAACTCCAGCAGTGCAGGGGAGGAGCCCGGGCCACACTCAGCGGCGGGCAGCTTTACATTAACGATCTGGGCGCAGTTTGCCCGAACGGAGGCCGCTACGAAAAAGAAAGAATCACCTGCCGCAACGCGGACAGCAGCCAGGCCCTGTGCACCGGAGTGGGCAATCCTTCAGGCAAGAAAAACTGGTGGAACAAACCATTTACCCGGACTGACCGCTAAGCGCGCAGCCTGAGCCGAATATGCAAAGACGCCAACTCATCGCCACTACGAATCTGGATGAAAATCACGCCCTGGCCTGGCAGGGGGCCAAGGCCTACACAAGCTTCGGCCAGTTGCGCCGCCTGCTCGCATCCAGGCTTTCACCCGCGCACGAAGCCCTGTTTGCCGAGCCCCTGCCCGATGATGTGCGCCGCACGGCGGACTGGTACTTTGCCCCGCAAAATGAAGATACAGGCCATTTTCAGCCGGTGCGCCTTGTCGACCTGCCCCCGGAAGCCCAGGCCCCCATAAGAGAGAGGCTGATTGCGCTGGGCCGCGATATTTACGCCCTGTCTCAAGAACTTAAAGGCAGCGCCGACTCAAACCGGAAAACAGCCGGAAACTTGCTGGAAATGGCGCTGACCTTTCCCGGCGAAGAATACATTTATGTTCTGGGCGATACCCCGGTGCTCACAGCCTGGGGCTTCAGTTCGGGCAGCGAAGGCGCGCAACCGGAAATGCTTACCCGCCTGCGCCCCGCCCCGGCCTCCCTGGCCGCCGCGCTGTCTCTCAAGCCGGACACTGGCACGGCAGCAGGCGCGCCACACCCTCATGGCGAAGCCCATGAAACAAGGGTACACGTTTTTCCCCTGCCCTGGGGCCTGCTGGCTTTTTTACTGGGAGCCCTGCTCTGCGGCCTGCTTCTGTCTTTCCTGGGCCAGAAATTGGGAGGCGGGCCTGGCGGCTGCACGCGTGAAGCAGCGCCGCCCCACAACGCAACCGGGGCGCACGGCGCAGAACTTTCAGAAGCCCGGAATCTGGAGCGGACTTTGCGGGAAGAGCTGGAGCGCCTGCAAGCCGAGCTTGCAGCAAGGCTGGCCCTGTGCGGCAAAAACAAAGAAACTCTGCCCGCAAGCCCGGAGCGGAACACGCCGCCAGCTGAAGAGCAGCCCCTGCCGGACCAGGAAGAATTTGTGCCGGCAGTTCCTGATCTGGTTTTGCCCGATTTGCAGAATTTGCCGGATAACGCAACGCAAGAGCCCGCCGCCGAAAAGCCGGAAGCGCCCCCTGCCGAAAACTCCACTGAAGGGGAAAACAACCTGGAAATTCCCGACAACCCGCAAAACATGAACTTTTTGGAGGGCTGCTGGAACGCCCCGTCCGGTCTTGTGAACATGGACACCAACCAGCCGGTGATTGTGGAATACTGTTTTGAAAACAACGGCAAGGGGTCTGTGCGCATCACCGAATTCGACCGCAGCGGAAAACCCAAACGCACTTGCGAAGGAAGCGCCCAGGCCAGAATGGATAACGGCAAGCTGCACATTGACGATAACGGCGCAGCCTGCCCCGACAACAGCATTTACTACGGCAACCAGGTTATTTGCTACAAAGACAAAAAAGGCAACACTGTGTGCAAAGGCACCCCCAAGAGTGGAGACAAAAACGATTGGGGCCCGGTTCCGTTCGGCCAGAAATAGAGCGTTTTAGCATTGAAAAGTGAATTCCGGCAAAATGTTCTGGCCGGGCCGACGGGCAATTCCCCAGGATGGCGAAATTGCACAAACGAACAAGGCAGCTTTACCCGCAGGGCAAGGCAAGGATGTGCCGAAGGTCATTTTCTTCCGCCGCTAAGCGCCTAAGGGGCCTTTTGAAATTAACCTGCACCAGAAACAAGCCATGAGCCAGCGCATCTTCATCACCACCACCCCGCTTGAGCGCCTGCGCCCCCTGTCTTGGCAGGGGGTGCATGCAAGCCTCTGCTATGCGCAATTTTCCCAGATACTGAAAAGCAGGCTAGGCCCTGCCCACTTGGCGCTTTTTGCCGAACCGTTTCCAGACAGCCAGAACCTGACCGCCGACTGGTATGCCTGGCTGCCTGAAGAAAGCCCGCAAGGGCCGCCCATCAGGCTGACGGACATGCCGCCAGACGCACAGGCACAGGCGCGGGAACAGATGATTGAGCTTGGGCGCCCGGTATATGAGCTTGCCCGGGAGCTTAAGCAAAGCCCCGACACCAACGCGGCCACCGCCGGCATTCTCCTGGAAATGGCGCTCACATTCCCGGGTGAGGAATATGTTTATCTGTTCGGCAGCCAGCCTGTGCTCACCGCCTGGGGTTATGCCCCCGACAGCCCGGAAACGCTTCCCGAGCAACTGACCAGGCTCCGCCTCGCAACACCTGCCCACGGCAATGAAACAGACGCCAGCCAAATGCCTGGGCCAGATTTGCAAGGAGAAAGCGCTTTTTCCGCAAATTCCGGAAACGCAAGCCCGGCGGGAAAAGCTGACGAGGCAGAAAAACAGGCCTTTCCATGGGCCGTGGCCGCCTTTTTGGGGGGAGCGCTGGCCGCCGCGCTGCTTCTTTACGGCTTCACCCCGGAAACGCCTTTTGGAAGAGGCGGCTGCAGCCGGGAAATTCCCGGAAACTCTACGGCAAGCGCCCCTTCAGAACTCAGGCAAAATTTTTTGCGGGCCCAGGGGGAAGAGGAAGTTTTGCGGGCCGAGCTTGATCGCCTGCGCCGCGAGTATAATTACCGCCTTGCGCAATGCGGCGGGCCAAGCGGGGAGGCCGCCCAGACGCCAGCCCCAAAACC
>CAZDJL010000006.1:10098-17362 GCA_964505745.1 uncultured Desulfovibrionaceae bacterium
GCTGTGACTGGAGTTCAGACGTGTGCTCTTCCGATCTAGCCTCCAAACCCGTACAGGAAGAAGAACCGGCTCGGGAACAGGAGACGGCTCCCACCGTGCCCGACATGGCCGTGCCCGACATGGCCGTGCCCGAAATACCGTCACCGCCCCCGGCCCCGCCCAAGCCAAAAGAAAAAACCGCGCCAGTTCCTGAACCGGCACCCTCCCCATCACCCAAACCCGAAAACGAGCATCTGGAAATTCCGGACAATGCGGAGAATCTTGCCTTTCTGGAGGGCTGCTGGGAAGCGGAAATTCCGCAAGGAACCCCGGGCCGCTATGCCGAAACACCGCAGCGCCTGGTCTATTGCTTCGATAAAAATGGAGAAGGAACGGGAATTTTATCCAGCCGCGCCACCGGGGAAAAAATTTGCGTTGGCGGCGCGGAAGGAGAACTTAAGGGCGGCAGGCTGAGCATCAGGGACAAACCCCCATTGCATCCGCGAACATGCGTCGGAGAAACCATCACCTGCCAAAACACCTCCTCGGGCATGGCTGAATGCTCCAGCGTATTTGACACAGGCGGCACCTCCAGGCTGGTTTTCAGGCGCAGATAAAGCTCCCGCAGCGCATTCTGCTGTTTGCCTGTGCGTAAAATTTAGGATAAGTTAGGGAATTATAACCGGAGTGGAACATGGCGAACAAGATTATCAGCATTATCCCCGGCGGCTGTCTGCAATTTGTAGATGTATGTGCGGACCTTGGCGCAGCACCTCTTTCCCGTCTGCGCAAGCCATTTCGCGAAGAACCCCGCCAGGGTTCAGACCCACAGGATTCTGCGGACACGCCGGATGGCCGCACCGCCTGGAACCTCTTCCCTCTGGTCTGGAACTCCCAATCGCAGCAGCATTTCAAGCGTAGCAGCCAGGAAGCCGCGGAACTAAGCTATGAGGTAGACGCCAAACAAGCCTTCGAGCTGTTTGACGGCGAATGGATACCGGTTCCCTTTCTCTGCCTGCGGCCCGAGCGTTGGCCCGATCAGGAGCAAAAATTTGAACGCGGCCCCAGCAACTGGGCGCGCATCCGGGTGAAAAAAAGACCCGGTGCGGAAACTTCTGCCGAAAACAGCCTCCTTCCTTCTTCCCAGCAGGAAGAAAGCCAAATTTACGATATTACCCTTGCTTTTGACACCAATGTGGAAGGCCAGGCCCCCGGGCAGGAAACCTACTACGCCCTGAGCAGCCAGAACGTGGCCGAAAATGCCCTGTTCCGTTTCGCCTTTCATGAAAGGGACAACTCCTGGTTCCTGAACGAGGGGTGGGTGGACGCATGGCTTGAAAACATTTACAAATCATTCCGGCAGGCAAAGCCCAAAGCCAAACTTTCCAGGGCAGCCACTTTCACCGCCCCCACCATGGAATATATGGCCTGCTACCTCACCCTTCTGGAAGCCCTGCACGAAGCGGCTGTTTTTCCGGACATCAAGGTGAGCGACCCGGCCCATTCCCTGCCGATCGGGGTAGATCTTGTGCTCGATCTGGGCAACTCCAGAATGACCGGCCTGCTGGTGGAAACCATTCCCCAGCGCCCCACCAGCCTGAACGACTCATATCTTTTGCAAATACGCGACCTCAGCGCACCCGAAAACTGCTACGCGGAGCCAATCGACACCAGGGTGGAATTTTCCGAGGCCACCTTCGGCAACGCGCGCCTTTCAGCCCGTTCCGGGCGGCAGACCCCGGCGTTTATCTGGCCTTCCCCGGTCAGGGTGGGGCCGGAAGCGGCAAGGCTATGCGCCATGGCCCGCGGGGCGGAAGGCAGCACGGGCATGTCCAGCCCAAAACGCTATCTTTGGGATGAACGCACCCGCCTGCAACAATGGCGGTACAACGGGGAATATGCGGACGGGCAGATAGAGCCCCCGGTTACCCGCGGCGTGTTCATTCAGCATGTAAACAAAGAAGGCACTCCACTCGCCTGCCTCACGCCGGCCAACAAGGCGCGTTACCCCTCCTTGCGCAACCAGGCGGACGAAGTCGCTTTCGAGGCCCGCTTCACCAGAAGCTCGCTGATGATGTTCCTGCTTTCGGAAGTAATCATGCAGGCGCTGATTACCATCAACAGCCCGCAAGTGCGGGGGGGCAGGGAATATCCGGACTTGCCGCGCCATTTGCAGCGAATTATTCTGACTGTTCCCACCGCCATGCCCATTGCCGAGCAAAAAATTTATAAGCGCTGGGCCCGCTGGGCGGTTGACCTGGTGTGGGAATGCCTTGGCTGGAAAGCCGGCCCCGCGGTTCAGGGCTCCCGGTCAGGAACCCAGACGCGCGACTGGCGCTCTTCCCCAGAAGTGCGCTGCGACTGGGATGAGGCCACCTCCACCCAGGTGGTATATTTATACAACGAGCTGACCGAAAAATTCCAGGGCGACGCCCTTGAATTCTTCAAGCTTATGGGCCGCGAAAGGGAAGGCCTGAACGGCCCCTCGCTGCGCATAGCCAGCATCGACATGGGTGGCGGAACCACAGACCTCAGCATTACCAGCTACGAGGTGCTTGGCGGCGAATCCACCACAGCCCGCATTCGCCCCAAACTGGAATTCAGGGACGGTTTCAATATAGCGGGCGACGACATTTTAAGCGCAGTAATCAAAACCCATGTTGTGGGGGCAATCAGAAGCAACCTCCAAAGCGCGGGGGTGGCCGATGCCCGCAATATCCTGGGGGGGCTGTTCAAGGATTCGCCCGGGCAGACCCAGCAAGACCGCTTGCTGCGCGGGCAATGGGTCCGCCAAATCGCCATGCCGGTAGGCTTAGGCATTCTGGCGGCTTACGAGAAGGCCAGCCTGGAGTCGGGAACAGCCGCATTCAGCTGCAAAATAAAAGATTTCCTGCCAAAAGAACTGCCCGGCCCCAAGGTGATTTCCTATGTGGAAGGCCCCCTTAGAAGCGCCCTTGCCCGCATGAACCCGTCCGAAGCGGAAAAATTCAGCCTGCTGGACTTTGAGCTTCCGGTAAACCTGCATGAGGTGGACCGCACCGTGCGCCAGACCATAGGCCAAATTCTGGCCGACCTTTGCGAGGTGGTGCATCTTTACGGCTGCGACCTGCTGCTTCTCACCGGCAGGCCGTCGTGCTGGCCCGCTGTGGCGGGAGCGCCGCTGGCCAAACTGCCGGTTCCGCCGGACCGGGTCATCCCCATGCACCGCTACCGGGTCGGCAACTGGTATCCATTCGCCAACTCGCTTGGCAGCATCGAGGACCCTAAAACCACCGTGGTGGTGGGGGCGATTATCTGCGCCCTGGCCGAAGGGCATCTGGAAGGGTTCTCCTTTGACACCACCGCGCTTAAACTCAAATCCACAGCCCGTTATATCGGCGAGCTGGACAAAAACGGTCAGCTCCTGGAAGGGCGCGTTTGGTTTGAACCCGATGTGGACAACCCCGCCGAAGTGGAAATGTTTAAAGAAGTGGAATTCAACACTCCGATGGCCATCGGTTTCAGGCAGTTGACCGCCCCGCGCTGGACGACGACCCGCCTGTACAGCCTTGAATACACGGACCAGGAAGCCGTTGCGCGCGCGAAAAATCTGCGCCCCTACAAGGTTGCGCTTTCCTTTACCATGCGCGAGGAAGCAGAAACAACGGTTTCAGATGATGAAAGCATGGCGCGCGACGAAGGCGAACTGACTATTTTGGAAGTTGAGCGCAGCGACGGTTCATCCGGCATGGGAGACCTGAATGTGCGCCTGCAAACCCTCTCGGAGGAAGAAGGATACTGGCTGGATACCGGGGTGCTGGAAAACATTTAGGGCATTTTGCTATTGAAAATAGCTAAATGCTCTGGCGGCTGAACAGCCGCCTGCCCCGCAGGCGTAAACGAAACCGCGTTTCGGCGTTAAGCGCCGAAGGGAGCGTCTCAAATACGAAATGCCTTAGAGCAGATTGGCTTTCGTTCCCTGGCGCTTTACGGAGGAAGCAATTCCGCCTGCGCCTGCGGAACGGGTAGCGCTTCGCGCTATCAGAGCATTTACGCTTTTTTGATGTTGAAATGCTCTGGCCGATGCAATGCCCCGCGTTTTTAAAAATTAGCCGGACAAAAGGGAGTTTTCATGCTGGAATCCAACATCGCCCTGTCAAATCGCTGCAAGGAGCTCACGGCAAACATCAAGGCCGCCGAAGCCTGGGTTGCGAACAACCGCGAGATAGTAAAAAGCGAAACCGAACCGCTGCTGGCCAGGCTGCGCAGAAGCGCCCGCCTGCTCCGCCGCTGCGGAGAGGCTTCCATGCGGAAGATGGCGGTGGGGGTGTTCGGCCCCAGCCAGGCAGGCAAATCCTATCTTATTTCCGCACTTGCCCGCGACAGGGACGGGGCTCTTCTGGCCGATTTTAACGGGGAAATACACGACTTTATACGCGACATCAACCCCGAAGGCGGCAAGGAATCAACCGGGCTTGTAACCCGTTTCACCCTCAGCCGCCTTGAGTCACCGGAAGGCTGCCCCGTGCGCATCGGCCTTCTGTCCGAAATGGACATTGTAAAGATAATCGCCAATACCTTTTATTCGGATGGCGAGCACAAGGAGCTTCCCGATGTGGAAGCCATCCGCAAGGATCTGGAGGCGCTGGCAAAAAAAACTTCCTCCGCGCCGCTTGCGGACATCGACCAAGACGACCTTGAAGACCTGCATGAATACGTGTCCCGCCGGTTTTCCAGTTCAGTGCGGACAAATCCGCTCGACCGGGCCTACTGGCCCCGCGCCATAGAGCTGGCCCCGCGGCTTTCCCTGGAAGACCGGGCGGCGCTTTTCGCCCATATCTGGGACGGCACTGAAGAATTCACAGCGCTATATGTTCAACTTACCCGCGCCCTGGAAACTCTGGGCCGGGCCAAGGAAGCCTTTTGCACCCTGGAGGCCCTGATTCCGCGCGAAACCAGCATCATCGACGTTGCCGCCCTGGCCGGGCTGGGGCAAGACGCAAGCGCCGCCCACAAACAGCCGCTTGAGGTTGTTACCCTGGAAGGCATGAAATCCACCCTTTCCCGCAATGTGGTGGCCGCGCTCACAGCAGAACTCACAATTGTGATGCCCAACAAGCCGGACGAAATCTTCGAGCATGTGGATCTGCTCGACTTTCCCGGCTACCGTTCACGGCTGAAAGTCAAAAACATACATCAGGAAGTGGCGAAGCCCGGCTCATTGCAAGGTTTTTTCCTGCGCGGCAAAGTCGCCTACCTGTTTGAGCGCTACTGCGCCGAAAGAGAGCTGACAAGCATGCTGCTTTGCATCGGCCCCGGCAACCAGGAGGTGCAGGACCTGCCGGGAGTTATCGACTCCTGGGTGCGGGCAGCCCACGGCGACACCCCGGAAGAGCGCAAAGGGCGCGACTCCGCCCTGTTTTTCGTTCTGACCAAATTCGACATGGAGTTTGAAGAGAAAAAAGGCGCATCGGCAACAGCGGAAGGACGCTGGAAAAACCGCCTGCACGCGTCTCTTCTAGATTTTTTTGGCAAGCAGTACGACTGGCCTGTGGATTGGGACGGAAGCCCGTTCAATAATCTGTTCTGGCTGCGCAACCCCAACTTCAAGGCAAAAGCCGTTTTTGAATATGACGGAGACCGTGAAACTGCGGTGCGCAAAGATCAGGAAGGATATATCGCCACCCTCAAAGAGGCATTCCTGGGCTCCCCGGATGTGACCCCCTACTTCAAAGACCCGCAAAAAGCATGGGACAGCGCCATGACCCTGGGTGATGGAGGGGTGACCTATCTGCGCGACAGCCTGCGCCCGATGTGCAACCCTCAAATCAAGCACAATCAGCTCGAAGCGCTGGTAAACCATGAAAACAAACTTGTTTACGACCGCCTGACGCCGTATTGGCGCAGCGATGACCGCGAAGAAGAGCGCAAGGCCAAAACCAGGCTAGCCAAACATCTGTCCGCTTTTCTGGCCAACAATGTGCAGGAGCAGCGCTTTGGCAAGCTCCTGGCCGCCATGCAGCTGGAAGATTTCTATTATTACGACCTTTATTTCCAGGTGCAGGACGGCAGCGCTCCGGATGAAAAGGCCAGCCACCCGGTGGCGACCCTCGGAGCCCGCACCTCGGCGGAGGATCTTTTGGGCGAACTTTTTGGCGAGCCCGCCGGAAGCGGGCAAAGCGGCACACAGGAGCAGGCCCCGGTTGCCAGGGATGAAGCCGGAGATTTCGCGCTGTCCATTGAAAAAACCTGGGTTGCCAGACTGCACGCTTTAGCGGAAAACCCCTCGCATCAGGCCTATTTTAATTTCCCCGCCCAGGAATTCGGGCAGTTCGTGCATGAAATCATAAAGGGCGCCGCCCGCATTGGAGTGCGCGACCAGGTGGAGGAAGCGGTCAGGCGCGCCGCGCGTTACCGCAACATCAGCCGCGACAAGCTGGTTTGGAAGCAGGTGAGCCTCGCCGCCAACATCATCAATTCGTACATAGACTGGCTGGGCTACGACCCCGTGCGCTCGGACGAAACCAAAGAAGTGGAGATTGACGGCAAACGGTTCAAACTTTTCAAACCCGTGCCGGAATTCAAAGGCTACCCCGAGCTGCCTGAAGACCAGTCCGCCTTCGACCGTTTCTTTTACCGCGACTGGCTGGCCGCCTTTCTCGACCTTACCCGGGGCAATGTCCATTATAATGACGCAGATTTCAATATTGCGGAAAACTCAAAACTGGGCGAGCTGCTGCGCAGCTTCGCACCCTAAATTCCGGGGGTAAGCACCGTGATTGTGACCATTGACAACAACCTGCAAAAAGGGCCGGGCCACGCCCGCATTTCATTGCGCCTGCGCTCGGGCGAGCCGTTTCCCGCCCTCTCGGCTTCCCCCCAGTTCATCATTGAAAGCCCCGGCCGGGAAGAATTTCTGGGAAATGGGCAATGGACGCAGTCGGAAGCGAGGCTTACGCCGGACTCCTATTTTTACGAAAATGGCGCAATTGTTCTGGAAGTTGGCCCCCAGGTTGTGGACAGCCTTGAGGCTCTTGAAAATTACCGCTTCCACCTGCTTATGCCCCAAGGCGAAAAAAGCGGAGCGCTGGTATGCAGGAATATTATTCCTTCTCCCATGCAAAGCGGTCAAACCGAATTCGGAAGCTTTGAAGCAAAACGGCCCGAAAACAAAACCGAAGAGCCCCCCGCGCGCGAAAACAAACAGGATCCCTCCCCGGAGCCAGAAATTCAGCTTCCCCCGCAAACGGGGCATCCTCATACACCGGCTCCCGATTACACCCTCCCCGACTTTTCCAAACTTGAC
>CAZDJL010000007.1:0-17125 GCA_964505745.1 uncultured Desulfovibrionaceae bacterium
TGGGCTGTCGTTCATTTCAGTATCCATAAATTGCCAGTACAAAAAAAGCGGTGAAGCTTCCCTTCACCGCCCTAATTTTTCCTTGATTGCGTTTAGAGTTTCCCCGTTGTGCCTGAAGTATGCCCCATCCTGGCGAGAACGGCTTTTATCCGCAAAAAAAATCGCCCCTTTCCTGTATCCTTTTTTCTTGCGAACATGCAATAACTGATTTGCCTGCGGAAGTTATTCCAAGCGCCAATTGCGCTTAACTTTCATCCACAGGCAGCTCAATGCTTATAATCGCCCCGCCTGCAGGGTTGTTTTTGGCGCGCACATAGCCATGGTGATCGCTTACAATTGACTTCACAATAGCCAGGCCGAGGCCGGTTCCGTCTTTTTTATGGGAAAAATATGGCTCAAACAGACGGTCCAGCTCTTCGGGGGAAAGGCCCGCTCCGTTGTCTTCTATTTCTATTTGCACCATGCTTTGCTCCGGCCGGTATGACGCCTTGATTTTTACTGCGGGGGCAGAAGTTTCTTCTAGCGCCTCAACCGCGTTTGTAAGAATATTCATGATGGCGCGGTGCAACGCATTCTGGTCCATCTCTATATTGGGCAGGTTGGGGTCAAGCGTCAGTTCCCATGCAATTTTGCTGTGGCTTGTGGCGAAAAACAAAGTAAGCTCTTCAAGCAGGGGGCCCAGGCTTCCTGTTTTGGGGGATACTTCGGGAAGTTTTGCAAAGCTTGAAAACTCTTCCACCATCTGTTGCAGTTTCTCAACCTGGCTTACAATCAGTTCGGTGCATTGACTGAAAGTGGGGTTATTCACTTCCTGTCCGAATTTACGCTCAAGGCGCTGGGCTGAAAGCTTGATTGGCGTGAGCGGATTTTTTATTTCATGGGCAATCCGGCGGGCCACTTCCCGCCATGCGGCCATGCGCTGCGCTTTTTCCAGGTCGGTAATATCTTCGAAAATCGCCACCACTCCGTTAAATGTTCCTTCCGTTCCAACCAGAGCCGTGCAGCTGATCAGAAGCTTCCATTTTCTGCCCCGCAAGGTAATATTCAACTGGCGCTGCTGGGGCAGGCCTGGAGCGCGGCGCACCTGTTCAAGCAGAATTTTGACTGTTTCCGCAGGCTTGCCCCGCAAAAGTTCGGAAGGGTGCTTGCCAATGAAGTCTTCCGGCCTGAGTTCGAAAATTACGCAGGCCGCTTTGTTGACCGTGCTGATCCGTTCATCCGTATCCAGGGAAATTACGCCTGCGGCCACACTGTTCAGCACGGCTTCAATGTACTGGGTCCGGTCGGCAAGTTTTTCATTGCTGGCCCTGATGCGTCTGGCGCTTTGTTCCAGATCGTCAGTCATCCGGTTGAAGGACTGAATCAGAAGAGCCACCTCATCGGTGCCCCGGTCATCAAAACGAATGGAAAGGTCGCCCTTGGCGATGCGTTCAGTGCCTTCCATCAATGCCTGCAAAGGCTGCGTCAGCTGTTTGGACAGGCGAAATCCGACCCACATTGCGCCCAAGGTTATAATCAGGGCGATCAGGGCCAGGAAAAAATAAAAGGTGCTTTTGAACGGGCGGCGCAATTCCTTGAGGTCGCGGTATTCGCTGCTTCCTCTGGCCAGGTTGTCAAGGCGGTAAAGCGTTCCCTGCTCCATGCGGAGGGAGAGCACAAGAAACCCCGGAGTTTCAGCGGACCCGAGCCTGGGCAGCGGTTGCAGCCCGAAAACGTAATCGCCGTCCTGGCCGGGTTGGAAAATGCTGCGGTAGGTGTTTCCATTTAACCAGTCATTCCAGTTGATTCTGGTTTTTGCCTCATCCCAGGCCTGTTGGGCGTCGCCTTTGAAATTCCAGTTCAAGGTCGTTCCATCGGCCATGGCCAGCCCGATCAGGGCGTAGGGCAACTCGTGTTTGCGCCTGTCGATAAAACGGGTCATTTCCTCAGAGGCGGGGGAAATTTTTCCCGCCTGCAAATGTTCCTGCATGGAAAGGCACTGGGTTTGCAAAAAGCCCGACACGCTGTCTACATATTGGGCGCCCACGCTCAGGGCCATTTGAATATATGAGTCCACCCGGTTCCGGAACCAGTAGTCCACCGAGCTTTGCACTGCGCGTGTGGAGGCTATGAACATCATGGTGGTGGGGATGAGTGAAAGCAGCATGAAGGTGACGACCAGGCGCGTGCGCAGGCGTGACCCTAAAACTCCCCGGCGGCGTTCAAGCAGCAGTTTTATGCCGTTGCGGATAACCAGAAACAAAACAAGCGCAAGGAGCAGGATATTTATGTTCAGAAGAACAAAAAACATCACAGACTCCACACCCACCAAAGACAGAGTGAGCGTGGTGAGCCCTACAACCAGAAGAAAGGCAAACACGCCAATAATCAGCTCTTTACGCTTTCTTTTGCGGTCGGCCTCGGTTTTTGGGGCAATGGTTATTATGGTATGTTCGTCAGCCATAACATTTGTTTACCTTGAATCAGTATCCGAATTCAAGCTTATATTCCTGCCTGGGAATAATTGTGTCTGACCAGAAAAGTACATTTTCTCCAAGCCAGGGCGGCATTTCTTCATGTTTCAGGGTAAGTGAAACCACAGCCACGTAGGTTTCGCCGTTTTCAAGTTCGCTCAGATTGCCAAGGGGCATTTCCAGATTTCCCCAGGTGCTTTGCAAAAGGGCAAGCAGGTCTGCATTTGCAATCGGGCTGCCGTTTTCAGAGAAAAGGATGAAATTTTTTTGCAGGGGGTTGTATCTTAAGCTTGACGCGAAATGGCGTTCTGCAATCAGTGCGTTTCGCCAGAAGGTCCGTTTGCGGTAGAGCGCAGAGTCGCATTCTATGGACAACCTGGCCCCGTCCCTCAAAATGTCCTGCAGGTAGCCAAGGTTGCTTATGGCAACGGAAAGCCTTGCTGTGAGCAGTGTTTCATTGCCCGACAGGTAAAAATTACGCAACACAAATGCCGGAGCCGGCGAGGAGGCCGTTGCGGAGGGTGAGGTTTTGGCTTCCGCTTTAAGCTCCTGGCCGGGCACAGGCCCGGCGGGCGAATGCCCTGCAAAAATCAGCAGGCAAAGTAAAACGCCCAACAGTCGGATTGCAGCTCTGGAAAATAGGCTTAGCATCATTGGCCCGGCAGAATAATTGGTTGGCATGCGAATGAAAGCGGAGGGCTTTTGCCCTCCGCTTCAACGTTCTAGTTATCCGGCTGCGGGCAGGTTGATGTCAACCAACAGCGGGTCTTCTTCCAGGTCTTCCAGGAACTTGTCCGGTTTTTCCTTCTGCTCCGGAACATCTATGTCGGAATATACATATTCACGGTATCCGGTGCCGGCAGGAATCAGGCGTCCGACAATCACGTTCTCTTTCAGGCCGCGCAGGTTGTCCATTTTTCCGCGCAGGGCCGCTTCAGTGAGAACCTTGGTGGTTTCCTGGAACGAGGCTGCGGAAATGAACGACGAGGTGGTGAGCGAGGCCTGGGTGATGCCGAGAACCAGAGAATGGGCCTGGGCGGGCTGACCGCCTTCGGCAATAATTCTGGCGTTCTCGTCCTTGAATTCGGCCTTGTCCACCTGCTCGTCCACCAGGAAGGTTGTGTCGCCGGGGTCGGTGATGCTCACCTTTTTGAGCATCTGGCGCACAATCACTTCAATATGCTTGTCGTCAATGCCAACGCCCTGGAAGCGGTAAACGTCCTGAATTTCATCTACCAGATAGGAGGCAAGGAACTTTTCTCCCTTGATGGATAAAATGTCGTGCAGTTCCGGGTGTCCTTCGGTCAGCATTTCACCCGCTTCCACGAAGTCTCCATCGGAAACCGTGATGTGCTTGCCTTTGGGAATGAGGTATTCCTTGCTTTCCCCCGCTTCTGGGGAAACGGTGATTTTGCGCTTGCCCTTGGTTTCGCCGGAGAATGAAACAATACCGTCAATTTCGGAAACAACCGCAATATCTTTGGGCTTGCGAACTTCGAAAAGCTCGGCTACGCGGGGAAGACCGCCCACGATGTCTTTGGTTTTAGAGGTTTCGCGCGGTTTACGGGCGATAACGTCGCCCGCCACGACCTCTTCCTTGTCGCGCAGCATGAGAATCGCGCCTACAGGCAAGGAATAAACTGCAGGCAGATTGGTGCCTTCGCGCAGTTTCACCTCGCCCTTGTCGTCCGTAATCGAGATGGAGGGGCGGTAGTTGGTTGTACGGTACTCAATAATCGAAATGGTGCTCATCTTTGTGGCGTCATCGGTTTTTTCCTGGTAGGTCTTGCCGTCAACGATGTCGGTAAACTTGATTACACCATCAAGTTCTGCAACAAACGGTTCGTTGAAGGGGTCCCACTCGGCGATGAGTGTGCCTTTTTTTACTTCCTGGCCTTCGGCTACAAACAGTTTTGCGCCGTTCGGCAGCAGGTATTTTTCCCGCTCGCGGCCCTGCTCGTCTACAACCGAGATCTGGCCGCTTTTGCCAAGCACCATTACCTGGCCTTCACGGTTGGTTACGCTCTTCACACGCGACATCACAATGCGCCCGGCGTGCTGGTTTTCTATGGTGGAGCGTTCAATTTCGCGGGAGGCCGTACCACCAATGTGGAAGGTGCGCATGGTCAGCTGGGTTCCGGGCTCGCCAATGGATTGGGCGGCGATAATGCCGACGGTTTCACCGATGTTCACCATGTGCCCGCGGGCAAGATCGCGGCCATAGCAGTGGCAGCAAACTCCGCGTTCAGACTGACAGGTCAGCGGCGAACGGATGGTTACCGAACTAAGACCGCAGTCTTCAATTTCGGCGGCGATTTTTTCGTTGATCAGGGTATTGGCCGGGAACAGCTCTTCCCTGGTTTCCGGGTCGTAAACCGGGTAGAGCAACACTCTGCCCAGAATCTGGTTCGCAAGGCTCACCTTGATGTCTCCGCCCTTGATTACCGGGGAGACGTCAATTCCGTCCACAGTGCCGCAGTCAAGATCCGATACTATAACATCCTGAACCACGTCTACAAGGCGGCGGGTGAGATACCCCGAGTTGGCGGTTTTGAGAGCGGTGTCGGCAAGACCCTTACGCGCCCCGTGGGTGGAGGTGAAGTACTGCAGAACGGTCAGGCCTTCACGGAATGAGGAGGTAATGGGGGTTTCAATGATTTCACCGGACGGCTTGGCCATGAGGCCGCGCATGCCGGCAAGCTGTCTCATCTGGTCCTGGTTACCTCTGGCCCCGGACGCGCTCATCATGAAAATGGGGTTGAGCGAGGAGTCCTGCGCTTCTTTTCCGCTTGCCGGGTCAACAATGCTGTCGTGTGAAATCTCGGCCATCATTTCGGATGAAACGTCCTGAGTGGCGCGGGTCCACACGTCAACCACCTTGTTATATTTTTCCGTGCGGGTAATGATGCCGTCACGGTACTGCTGTTCAATATTGTCCACTTCCGCCTGGCTGGTGCCGATGATTGTCTTTTTCTTCTCGGGAATGCGCAGGTCTTTCACGCCGATGGTTATTCCTGCCTGAGTGGCGAATTCGTAGCCGATGTCTTTAAGACGGTCGCAAAGAATAACCGTGGTTTTAGCGCCGGCGTTGGCGTGGGCCTCGCCGACCAGACGGCCGATGGCTTTTTTGTTCAGCACGCAGTTTACGTTTTCAAGCGGAATCCCCTTGGGCAGGGTTTCCCATATCAGAATGCGGCCGGGGGTGGTGTCCACAATAACGCCGTCTTCCATGCGCACCTTGATTTTGGCCTGCAAAGCCACTATCCCGGCGTCATACGCCGCAATGACTTCCCAGGGAGCGCAGAAGATCATCCCTTCTCCCTTTTCAAAGGAACGGGGCACGGTCATATAGTAAAGGCCAAGCACGATATCCTGGCTGGGCACAATAATCGGGCTGCCGTTGGCTGGCGAGAGAATGTTGTTGGTGCTCATCAGAAGCACGCGGCATTCTATTTGGGCCTCGATGGAAAGGGGCAAGTGAACGGCCATTTGGTCGCCGTCAAAGTCGGCGTTGTAGGCGGAGCACACAAGCGGGTGCAGCTGAATTGCTTTTCCTTCAACCAGAAGCGGCTCAAACGCCTGAATGCCCAAACGGTGCAGGGTGGGCGCGCGGTTCAGCAAAATAGGATACTCGCGCACGACCTCTTCAAGAATATCCCACACCACCAGGTCTTCGCGCTCAACCATTTTCTTGGCGCTTTTAATTGTGGAGGCCAGCCCTCTTTCTTCAAGCTTGGAGTAGATGAAGGGCTTGAACAGCTCCAGCGCCATTTTCTTGGGCAGGCCGCACTGGTGCAGCTTGAGTTTGGGCCCTACCACAATTACGGAACGGCCCGAATAGTCTACGCGCTTGCCAAGCAGGTTCTGGCGGAAGCGGCCCTGTTTGCCCTTGATCATGTCGGACAGGGACTTGAGCGGGCGTCCGTTTGTGCCGGTGATGGCGCGCCCGCGCCGGCCGTTGTCGAACAGCGCGTCAACAGCTTCCTGGAGCATGCGTTTTTCGTTGCGGATGATTATCTCCGGCGCTCCAAGCTCCATCAGGCGTTTCAGGCGGTTGTTGCGGTTGATGACGCGGCGGTAAAGGTCGTTAAGGTCGGAAGTGGCGAAGCGTCCGCCATCCAGCGGAACCAGAGGACGCAGCTCCGGCGGAATGACCGGAACCACTTCAAGAATCATCCACTCCGGTTTGTTGTTGGAGTCGATGAACGCCTCAACAACTTTAAGGCGTTTGGTCAGTTTCTTTTTCTTGGTCTGGGAGCGTGTGGCCTGCGATTCCGTGCGCAATTCATTTTTAAGTTCCTCCAGGTTTATTTCTTCCAGGAGGGTGCGCACAGCTTCAGCGCCCATGCTCACAACGCAGGCGTCTTCGCCGAAACGGTCAACCACCTGCATATATTGGTCTTCGGAAATGACCTGCATTTTTGAAAGGTTGGTTTCGCCCGGGTTCAGAACGATGTAGGAGTCGAAATAGAGCACCTTCTCAAGATCGGCCATGGTCATGTCGAGCAGTGTGCCGATTTTAGAGGGCAGGGTCTTCAGGAACCAGATGTGCGCCACCGGGGCCGCTAATTGGATGTGGCCCATGCGCTCGCGGCGGACTTTGGAGGCGATGACCTCAACGCCGCATTTCTCGCAGACGATGCCGCGGTGCTTCATGCGCTTGTACTTTCCGCAGTTGCACTCGTAATCCTTTACCGGGCCGAAAATTTTGGCGCAGAAAAGGCCGTCCCGTTCCGGCTTAAAGGTACGGTAGTTGATGGTTTCAGGCTTTTTTACCTCACCAAACGACCATTCCCGGATTACTTCCGGAGAGGCTATGGAAATCTGGATAGCCTTCAGGTTCTTGATGTTAGCGATATTGGCCACATTGGTGGAGGAGCCTCTTACGCTGAATAATTCGTCCAAACTCATATTTGTGATCCTTTTAAATAAAAGGTGGCTTTCTTACACTTGCTTTTGCTAAACCGGTCTTGCCAGAGATTATTCTTCACTCTCCGGAGTGGGTTCATCCTCTGTGTCTTCGGAAAGGTATTCGCTGTCGTCAACATACACTTCCGGCTCACGGAAGCGGCTGGCAACGGAGCTTTGCTCGTCCCGATCGGAAAGACGGCTGGCTTCAAGGGTCTGCTCAAAGAATTCCATGCGCTTGCCCTTCTTTTTGTCTTCCTCCTGATGCAGGGTGACGTCCAGGCCAAGAGACATCAGTTCCTTGACCAGAACGTTGAAGGATTCGGGCAGGCCGGCTTCAAGGAAATTGTCGCCTTTGACAATTTTTTCATACATTTTCACGCGTCCGGTCACGTCGTCGGATTTGACGGTGAGGAATTCCTGCAGAAGGTAGGCGGCGCCGTAAGCTTCAAGCGCCCACACTTCCATTTCCCCAAGCCTCTGGCCGCCAAACTGGGCCTTGCCGCCAAGGGGCTGCTGGGTAACCAGCGAGTAGGGGCCGGTGGAACGGGCGTGAATCTTCTCGTCAACCAGGTGGTGCAGCTTGAGCATATACATAATTCCGGTGGTCACGCGGCTGTGGAAGGGGTTGCCGGTGCGGCCGTCATAAAGCACGGTTTTGCCGTCATTGGGCAGCCCTGCCTTTTCCAGCCATGCCCATATTTCCTCTTCGGTCGCTCCATCGAACACCGGAGTTTTGGAAACGATGCCTTCGCGCAGCTTGAGCACGGCCTTTCGCAGGCTTTCATCATCCATGCCGTCAACCATTTCATCAACCTGTTTGGAGGCGAACATGGCTTTCACGTCATTGCGAACACCCTGCATGGCCGCTCCGGAGTCAATCAGCGCGGCGAGCTGGGCGCCGAGTTCTTTGGAGGCCCAGCCGAGGTGTGTTTCCATAATCTGGCCGATGTTCATACGTGAAGGCACGCCCAGGGGGTTGAGCACGATGTCGATGGGGGTTCCGTCGGCGAAGAAGGGCATGTCTTCAACCGGAAGGATGTTGGACACAACACCCTTGTTCCCGTGACGTCCGGCCATCTTGTCGCCCACGGCGAGCTTGCGCTTAACCGCGATATAGACCTTGATCATCTTGATCACGCCGGGCGGCAGGTCATCTCCTTCCGTTACTTTTTCGCGCTTGGATTCGTACAGCTCCTGAATGAAGGCTATCTGGGAGTCGTAATCGTTGAGTATTTTGGAAACGTTGTCGTTAACGGATTTTTCTTTAAATACTCCGGCAAGCTTTTTGACCGGGACACTGGCGAGATTTTCGGTAGTGGCCTCAACGCCCGCTTCCAGAAGCACTTCGCCTTTTTTGGTTCCGGGAATGGCGGCCGCTATTTTGTCGCCTTTCGCGGCGGCAATGATTTTTTCACGCACAGCATCTGTAAGGGCGTGAACGTGGTCGGCTTCCTTTTGCCCGAGCTTGTCGAGTTCAAAGTCTTCAATATCAAGCGTGCGCTCGTCCTTGTCTCCGGAACGGCGGTTGAAAACCTTTACCTCAATGACCGTGCCTTCGATTCCCGGAGGAACCTTGAGCGAGGTGTTTTTCACGTCGCGGGCCTTGTCGCCGAAAATGGCGCGCAAAAGCTTCTCTTCCGGAGTAAGCTGGCTTTCTCCTTTCGGGGTGATTTTGCCCACCAGGATATCTTCCGCCTTAACGTTCGCACCCAAGCGGATAATCCCGCTTTCATCAAGGTTTCTAAGCATGTCTTCGCCCACGTTGGGAATGTCGCGGGTAATTTCTTCCGGGCCAAGCTTGGTGTCGCGGGCCACCACTTCAAATTCCTCGATGTGCACTGAGGTGAAAGTGTCTTCCTTCACGCAGCGTTCGGAAATCAGGATCGAGTCTTCAAAGTTGTATCCGCACCAGGGCATGAAGGCCACGCGCAGGTTTTTCCCAAGGGCGAGTTCTCCGTCCTCAATGCCGGGGCCATCGGCCAGAATGTCTCCCTTCTTCACAATCTGCCCGGGCAGGCAGGTGGGGCGCTGGCCGAAACAGGAGTTCTGGTTGGATTTGTGGTATTTCTGAAGGGTGTAAGTATGCACTCCGCCTGTTTCCGTATAGAGCCTGTTGGAGCCGCCGTCCGGCTCGTAGGAGACGATAATCCGCTCCGCGTCAACAAAACGGACTACGCCGGGGGCTTCCGCGATAATGCAGGCTCCGGAATCCTGGGCCACATCGCCTTCCATCCCGGTTCCCACAAGAGGCTGTTCGTTGCGCAGAAGGGGAACGGCCTGGCGCTGCATGTTTGAACCCATCAGCGCGCGGTTGGCGTCGTCATGCTCGAGGAATGGGATCAGCGCGGCGGAAATGGACACCATTTGGCTGGGGGAAATGTCCATCAGGGTGATTTCCTCGGGCAGCATGGTGAGAACATCGCCTTTTGTGCGGGCGGTGAGGTGAGTGCTTGTAAAATTGCCCTCCGCATCCAGCGGGGCGTCGGCCTGGGCGATTACTTCGTTGGTTTCGGCCGAGGCGTCCAGATATACTATCTCATTGGTCACGCGTCCGTTTTTCACCACCCGGTAGGGGGTTTCAATGAAGCCGTAGTCGTTTACCTTGGCATATGTGGTAAGGGAAACGATAAGACCGATGTTTGGGCCTTCCGGAGTTTCAATGGGGCAGATGCGCCCGTAATGCGAGGTGTGCACGTCGCGCACTTCAAATCCGGCGCGCTCGCGGGTGAGGCCGCCGGGCCCGAGAGCCGAGAGGCGGCGCTTATGGGTAACTTCGGAGAGCGCATTGGTCTGGTCCATAAACTGGGACAGCTGGGAAGTTCCGAAAAATTCCTTGAGCACGGCCGCCACCGGTTTGGGGTTGATCAGGTCGTGCGGCATCAAGGTGGAAACTTCCTGCAGGCTCATCCTTTCTTTAATGGCTCTTTCCATGCGTACGAGGCCAATGCGGTACTGGTTTTCCACCAGCTCGCCCACCGGGCGCACGCGGCGGTTGCCCAGGTGGTCGATGTCATCGGCGGGGCCGTGCGTGTCTTTAAGCAGAGTAAGCGCTTTTACCGCGCTGAGAATATCTTCATCGGTAAGAGTCTTAAGATCCAGCGGCGCGGACAGGTCGAGGCGCTGGTTCAGCTTGTAGCGGCCCACGGAAGACAGGTCGTAGTAATCCGCGTTGCGGAAAATGTTGTCAAAGAAAGTGGCCGCTATTTCCGGGGTGGGCGGCGAGGAAGGACGCAGACGGCGGTATATTTCCACCTGAGCCTGAGTCGCATCCTCAATCTTGTCCAGAACCAGGGTGTCGCGAATGGATGAGGAGGTTTCAGAACCGCGAGTGTGAAGCACAACCACTTTTGCAATGGAGGCATCGCGCATTTTAGAAAGCAGGTCGGCGGTTATTTCATCGGCGGCCTGAGCCATTACCTCCCCTGTTTCGGGGTTAACGATGTCTTCGGCCAAAAACAGGCCCACTGGGGTGGCGGGGGCCACTTCAATCGCTTTTACGCCCGAATCGCAAAGCTGGCGCCAGGCCTTCTTGGTAATAACCTTGCCTTCCTTGGCCACCACTTCGCCGCTGGCGTCTTCCAGGTCCATATAGGCTACATCCTTGCGGTACATATCCTTATGGACTTCCATGAAGGTCTTTTCCCCTTTGAGCTCGTAAGTTTCCTTCTTGTAGAAATAGTTGAGGATGTCTTCCTTGCTCATGCCCATGGCTTTGAACAGGATGGTTGCGGGCATTTTGCGGCGGCGGTCTATGCGCACATAAAGGATGTCCTTGTGGTCATAGTCAAAATCCAGCCAGGAGCCGCGCATGGGGATGACCCGGCAGGAATACAGAACCTTGCGGCTGGAGTGGGTTTTGCCGGAATCGTGTTCATAAAGAATTCCGGGAGAGCGCTGCAGCTGGTTTACAATAACCCGTTCGGTGCCGTTGATGATGAAGGTTCCCTTCTCTGTCATCAGAGGCACGGTTCCGAAGTAAATGTCCTGCTCTTTCACATGCTCCACGCTGCGGTTGCCGGTGGCTTCATCAACGTCAAACACAATAAGCTGAACTTTGATGCGAATGGGAGCTTCATAGGTGAGGCCCTTGCTGATGCATTCGCTCTGGTCGTATTTGGGTTCCCCCACCTCATGGCTTACGTATTGCAAGCTGGCCGTGCGGTTAAAATCTTCAATGGGGAAAACTGAACGGAAAACCGCTTCCAGCCCTTCGTCAGGGTTGCGGTTTTCCGGAGCAATTCCCTCCTGGAGAAAGCGCTTATATGAATCGACCTGAAGATTGAGGAGGTGGGGCACTGAAAGGGCTACTGATATTTTACCAAATTCTTTGACAAGCTGAGCCATGAATTTTACCTCGAGAATTGACCGGTTAGCAGATAATCTGCATTTATAGCTGCCAAGGGCCGGTTTTAAAGACTGAGCGCTGTTCCCGGCTTAGTTTTCAGCTCGCCAGATAGGTTGTCGGCTACTACAAGCTGAAAAAGCGAGCCCACGCATAAGTGCGCTCGCAGTTTTAAAAGGCCGATTTACAGCAGTTTTTTATATCTATTGGCAACTGACCACCCATTTGGTTGTGATACAGCTGAAGTTAAAAGGCACAAGCAGGACTACATATAGCAACTTTTAAAAAAAAGCAATAGTTCATGATAGATTTTTTGAATGAAGACGGTTGTTGCGCCAGGCACGGCCAACAGGCGCAACAACAAACTTTATTTTACAATTGAGAGTTGTTCCTCTTTGCTGTGGGGCAAGAGGAACAGCACCTCGGAGTATTAAGGCTGGTGAGCGTAAGCAGCGGGTTTTCAGCTTGTAGTAGCCGAGCGTGCGGCGGCATAAACGGCGGCTGCGCCCGCTGTACGCCGGCAGAAGTTGCTGCCGGCGGGCAAAATTCCCCTTTGCGCCCATTTGCGGCAAGGATTTGAAAATAAATTCTTGCCGCTGTTTCAAAGGTGAAACACCCTACCTGAAGTATCTCACTCCGCCAAGGAACAGTTTCTGGTCGAAATTCCCGTAGGCGTTATTAATCAGCAGTCCTTTGCCAGCCCGCTCAGTGTGCCCCATTTTGCCGAGAATGCGGCCGTCCGGCGAGCATATGCCTTCAATGGCATAGTCCGAACCGTTAGGGTTGTGCGGGGTTTCAAGGCTTATTTCGCCCTCCATATCCACATACTGGAATGCGACCTGCCCGCTGGCAAACAGCTTTTTAAGGGTTTCGCCTGGGGCGGTGAAGCGTCCTTCGCCGTGTGACACTGCCATCATGTGAATGTCGCCAACTTCGTGCATGGCCAGCCAGGGCGATTTTACCGAAGCCACCCTGGTCCTCACCACTTGCGAGATGTGGCGTCCGATATTGTTATAGGACAGGGTGGGCGCATTTTCATCCAGGTTTTGGATGTGCCCGAACGGAAGCAGGCCGGTTTTGACCAGAGCCTGGAAGCCGTTGCAAATCCCCAGCACCAGGCCGTCACGGTTATAAATCAGGTCTTCCACGGCTTCGCGCACATGTTCGTTGCGGAACACCGACACAAAGAATTTGCCGGAACCTTCCGGTTCATCGCCCGCGGAAAATCCTCCGGGCAGAACCAGAATTTGTGAATTTCGCACAATCCGGGCAAAATCTTCACATGATTTCTGGGCATCGAATGCGCTTTGGTTGCAAAAAATGAAGGGGTCTGTGGAAGCGCTGCCGGCAAGCTCGAACGCGCGCTTGGTGTCATATTCGCAATTTGTTCCGGGAAGGGCCAAAATGGCCACTCTGGGAGCGGGAACACTGGTTTTGGGCAGAATCTGGCTGCGTTCCTTCCAGTCCTGAGGCTCCACACGGCTCTTGTCCCTGGGGCGGGCGGCCGGTATGGCCCTGGTGGGAAATACTTTCTCCAGAGGTTCTTCCCAGGCGGGCAGCAGCTCTGAAAGCTTTATTCTTTCGCCTTTCCAGTCGAGCGAGGCATTATTGTTGGTTTTCCCTATATGTTCGATTTGGGGAAGCCCCTCAAGGTCGGCGTTGAGGAACCCTTCAATGATTACCGAGCCATAAAGCGGGAATGTGAGGTCTTCAAGGCTCAGCCTGTCGTTTAGGGTTGCCCCGATCATGTTTCCGAAGCCCATTTTACAGAGGGCTGCGGCTATTCCGCCCTGGCGGACGCCGTGGGCGGCCAGAACTTTGCCCCGTGAAATCAGAAGGTTCAGGGTTTGCATGTTGCGTTTGAACTCGTCGAAATCGGGGGTGCAGTCCGAAAGCAGGGGAGCTCTTAAGAGGAACAGGGGGCTGTCAACATCCTTGAATTCGGGGCTTATTACATCCACAATATTTGCCGGGGCGGCTGCAAAGGCGATCAGGGTGGGGGGAACGTTCAGCTCCTGCCCGGAGTTCTCGTCGCGGAAAGTGCCGGACATGCTGTCTTTGCCGCCGATTGCCGCCAGGCCCAGTTTCTTCTGGGCGAGCAGCGCCCCAAGCAGGGCGGAGCATGGCTTGCCCCAGCGGGCGGGGTCGTCGCCAAGGCGCTCAAAATATTCCTGAAGGCTGAGGCGGAGGTCTTCAAGTTTCGCCCCGGTGCAAACCGCGCGGGTGGCAGCTTCCACCACCGCGAACAGGCCGCCGTGGAAGGGGCTCCACTCGGAGAGATGCGGGTTGAAGCCCGAAGACATTATGGAAACCGTGCTGGTTTCCTTTCCTTGCACCGGAATTTTGGCGGCCATGGCTTCGGTGAGGGTGTTTGCGTATTTGCCGCCATAGGGGGTGAGCACGCTTCCGGCTCCAACGGTGGAATCGAACATTTCCACCAGGCCTTTCTGCGAGCAGACATTGAGGTCGGACAGGATTTCCTGAACCGTTTCGCGCAGGGTTCCTTTCAAGTTGCGGGGCTTGAAATAACCCTCGGCCGCAGGAGATTTGATAAGCACGGCCTGGCTGCGCGGCGCTCCTGCCGAGTCAAGAAAGTCGGCGGCAACGTCAACCACCACATCGTCCTTGTCGCGCATGGTCAGGCGGGGCTCGTCGGTCACCACCGCCACATGGGTCGCTTCCAGGTTCTCTTTGGCGCAATGGGCCATAAAAGCGTCTTTGTCTTCAGGGGCCAGCAATACCGCCATACGCTCCTGCGATTCTGAAATCGCTATTTCAGTGCTGGTCAGGCCTTCATATTTGCGGGGAACAAGGTGTAAATCCACAGAAAGCCCGGGGGCCAGTTCTCCAATGGCTACGGATACGCCGCCCGCCCCAAAATCGTTACATTTTTTTATCAGCCTGGAAACTTTGGGGTTGCGGAACAGGCGCTGAATCTTGTGCTCCTCCGGGGCGTTTCCTTTCTGCACCTCGGCTCCGCAGGTGTCGATGCTCGCCACGTCATGTTCCTTGGAAGAGCCGGTTGCGCCGCCAATGCCGTCGCGGCCGGTGCGCCCGCCCACCAGGATGATCACATCGCCCGGAGCGGGAGTTTCCCTGCGCACATGAGCGCGGGGAGCGGCCCCCACCACAGCCCCCACTTCCATGCGCTTGGCAAGGTAGCCTGGGTGGTAGTGCTCTTGAACATAACCTGTGGCAAGCCCGATCTGGTTGCCGTATGAAGAAAATCCGCGGGCCGCCTCTTTGGTTATTTTCCTTTGTGGAAGCTTGCCCGGCAGGGTTTCCGCCAGAGGGGCGCGCGGGTCGGCGGAGCCGGAAATGCGCATGGCATGGCATACAAAGGCGCGTCCTGAAAGGGGGTCGCGAATAGCTCCTCCAAGGCAGGTGGCTGCTCCTCCGAAAGGTTCGATTTCGGTGGGATGGTTGTGAGTTTCATTCTTGAACATCAGCAGCCATTCTTCCGGGCCTTCGGAGGTGCTCACGTCAATCACTATGCTGCACGCATTGTTTTCTTCGCTTTCCTCAAGGTTGTCCAGCCAGCCTTTTCTTTTGGCGTATCTGGCGCCTATTGTGGCCATGTCCATAAGGCAGCGCACGCGGCGGCTGTCTTTTCCATAAATCATGCGGCGCATGCCCATGTAAGATTCCAGAGCGCTTTCCAGGGTGCTCTGGTAAGGGCCCGCTTCAATTTCTATATCGGTAAGTTCGGTGTTGAAAGTGGTATGGCGGCAGTGATCCGACCAGTAGGTGTCGAGGATGCGGATTTCAGTTTCGGAAGGGTCTCTGGCTTCACGGTTTTTGAAATAGTCCTGGGCGAACAGAAGGTCTTCGGTGCTCATGGCCAGGCCCCAATCCTTGCGCATGATATCAAGTTCGCTTTTGTTCATGCTTATGAAATCGGCAACAACCGGCACCGGAGGCGGCGGGGTGAAGCTTTCCTGAAGCGTTTGGGGCTTCTTCAGCGAAGCTTCGCGCTGGTCCACCGTATTAACCAGAAGAGTCTTCACTTTTTCAAATTCTTTATCGGAAATTTCGCCTCCAAGAACGTATACCTTGCCGCAGCGCACAATCAGGTTTTCGGCCCGGCTGGTTACCTTGAGGCATTGTTCCGCGCTGTCGGCCCGCTGGTCGTACTGGCCGGGGAGGTACTCAACCCCGAATACCCGGTCTGCAGGCTGGTGCGGAAAGTCTTCCACATACCAGTCATCCACCATTGGTTCTGCGAAAACTGTGGTCAGACTATTGTTGAAATGGGCCCCGTCAAGCCCCTGCACATCATAGCGGTTGAGCACGCGCACGGTGCGCAGGCCTTCCAGGTGGAGGCTCTCCTTCAGGTCGCTTAGAAGAAAACGGGCTTCCGCCGCGTGTTCATGCCTTTTTTCAACAAAAATACGTCTTACTTGCATTCAGGTAGTCCTTGAATTTATTTTGTGGGGGCGTAATTTTTTGCAATTTTTTCTCCATGCCCCTGTTTTTCAGCGGGTGGAATCATTCAGACAAATGCCGGCTCCCGTTTTGCAAGGTGTCGGGGAGCAGTTGGCAAAAGATGATTCTTGGGAAAATATGCTGTTCCCCAATTTCCTTTCTTTAAATTTGCTATTCCACCGTAACACTTTTTGCGAGATTGCGGGGCTGGTCCACGTCGCAGCCAAGGGCCACGGCCATTTCATAGCTCACAAGCTGAAGCGCGGGCAGGGTGAAAAAAGCGGCCAGCGGGCCGAAAGCTCCCGGCAGGCGCCAGATCTGCTCGGCCTTTATGTCGGTTTTCGGGTTGGTAATGGCCACCACTTTGCCGCGCCTGGCCTGCATTTCTTCAATGTTGGACTTCACCTTGGGGAAAAGCGGGTCGTCCAGGGCAAGCGCGAATGTAATCAGGTCGGGGTCAACAAGGGCGATCGGGCCGTGTTTCATTTCTCCGGCGGCATAGCCTTCGGCGGAAATATAGGCGAGCTCCTTGAGCTTGAGCGCCCCTTCCATGGCCATGGGGTAGCAGTGCCCGCGCCCGATGAAGAAAGCCCGTTTGGTGTTGTGATAGCGGCGGGCCAAAGCAACGGCCTTGTTGCGCATGGTGGGCAGGGCCAGGTCTATGCGGGTGGGCAGGTTTCTAAGCGTCTTGACCGCTTCCTTGAACTTCAGCTCGGAGATGGTGCCTTTTTTTTGCCCCCAGTAGAGAGCCATCAGCGCCAGCAGCACCATCTGCGAACAAACGGCTTTGGTGGAGGCCACGCTGATTTCAGGCCCGGCCTGGGTGAAAATGGCCCTGTCGGCCTCGCGGGCAACGGAGGAACCCACCACATTGCAAAGGCCGATTACTGTGGCGCCTAAAGATTTGGCCAGCTCCATTCCCGCAAGGGTGTCGGCCGTTTCTCCCGACTGGCTGATTGCCAGCACTACCGAGTTTTTGTCAAGAATCACATCC
>CAZDJL010000008.1:0-16365 GCA_964505745.1 uncultured Desulfovibrionaceae bacterium
CCAAGCGTTCCTGCAGATGTTTTTTTTGTACAAGCCCCCAATGAGTCAATAAATGAAGGATCTTCAGCCGCTTCGCTCGTAGAACTTGGACGCTTAAAAGGATACTCATTAGCAGCCGCAACTCATTGTAATTTGATTTTCATTAATAACCAGGAATTCCCATTACTTGGCATAGCAGACAACTGCCTGGAAAACCTTTGGGAAGCTCCCGCTCAAGGGGCTTTATTTCATGGTTATAATGGAAAAATTTATACTATAAGAATGGATAAGCTTCTGTGGCACCCGGTCAGGATAAATCATGATTCATTGCAAATATTAAAGGAATTCAACTTTTCTGGTGCAATTCAACCCGAATGATCGCCTTCCACGTGGATACGGGAGCTTTCACTTCCAAAAATAAGAATTTGATTGATCTGGAATCTTAACGTTTGTCATATTCAGTCATGGGAGAAGCACATGTTGGCAACAAACAAAAACATAATGCAGGCATTGCCAATTTTAAAAAAACATATTCAAGCCAAGATGCCTATAAAGATCGACTTGGCTTCAGGCCAAAGAAGGCGCTCAGACTGGATAACAATAGACATGCGCTACGATGCGGACATTGTAGGGGACATAACAGAAATAGGAATCCCTTTTCCAGATGAGAGTGCTGACATAGTGCATTGTTCCCATTTTTTGGAACATTTATATTTCCCCACCCCTATGCGGGACATCCTTTTAGAATGCAAGAGAGTGCTTAAGAAAAATGGAATATTTAGCGTGTGCGTGCCAGATGCAAGCGTTTTTATCAGGGCTTATTTAAAAGGTGAAGATGGTCTTTTTCAGGAACACGAATTGGATTTACCAAATTTTCATTACAACACACCCATCGACTATATTAACTACATAGCCTTTATGGGCATGTGGAAAGGCACATGGGGTCATAAACATCTTTTTGATAGCGACAATTTGATCAAAATACTTGAAAATATTGGATTTTCAAAGGTTACGCTGCGTGAGTATGATGAAGAACTAGATCACCCGGATTTTAAAAACCATCACAAACAGTGCAGCACACGTAATATTTTCGCCATTTGCTTAAAATAAACACACCCCAAGAATTATAGTGCTTAAGTTAGTCTTCTTTTTGAATTATCTTGAGAATTGACGGCCAAAGGCTATATTCTTCCAGTACTTTTTTTCTTGTTTCACTTATCGCATCCAAATCTACAGGACGTGTTAAGCAGTCCAATACTGCGTCAATATTTGTCTCAGAATTTAAATCAACATAATCATATGACTCTTCAGGGAAAAAATCTGAAATGTTTGTGCATCCCCAATAAACAGGCTTAGACCAGCACAAGAAACAGTCAATTATCTTTTCGGTGAAATAATTCCGATGGCTGGAGTTTTCAAACGCCAGAGAATAATCATATCCAAAAAGGCCATTAAACTTACCCAACACGCCTTCCAAAGACCCTTTGTACGAGAAGTCCAGCCCCATGCCTTCAAGGCCTCTGCCATAAATGTTTATTGACGGATATTGTTTTTGAATCGCTCTAAGGGCATCCAGGCGTTGTCTCTGTCCATCAGTTTTTGTTTTACCGGAAATGACAGCAGAAAGCGGCCCTTTACTGCGCTTTGGAGGCTCTAATTTCAATAGTTCCGAGAAAGGCAACTTCACAAGCCATGTCGCAACATGGTAGTGGTTTTGATAAGAACCGAAAAAAATGCAATCATCGGGCTCATGAGTTATGGGTTTTATTTCTGGAGGTTCCCGTTGAAAGAATATTTTTTTCGGATGCTCAAGCAGTTTAGAAGAACTATCGTTTGGCATACCGTCCATCACAACAAGATAGTCAGCTTTTTCCGGGTTTGCTATCGCTTTCAAACCAAGCCATTCCCCGGTACCATTTGGGGTGTACTGTTTGTATCTTTTCAGGATGCTGCTTTCGCTTTCCTTCCAATTGTTTACAAATCCAATAGTAGCATCGGTTTTTATTGTATTTGTCAATACACTGAAGGGGTATGAGGGAGCACCGGCAAAAAACTCGCTAATCAGCGCTACATCCTTTTTGTCTTTATCCTCATTTCGCTTGGCTTTCATGCTTTTACAAACATCTAACGCAGCTATCTTCACGTTGTCATAATAAAAATGCAATTTCGGATTGAACACAATCTCATCAAAGAAGTGAGTGTAGTATTGAGCCTGACTACTATGACTGCTGACGTATTTGTTCCCAAAAATTTCCTGATTTGCAGGAGTGATATAATCCAAATCTTTACAGTCTCTTATTCCATATGCAGCCATTGGAACGCTTCCAGCCAGACAAAAATGGTCCATATCCTCTCGGAATTTTGTAGCTTGCTTATATTGAGACAGAAGATTGTTGAAATTTGCGCACTCACCCCAGGACGAGCGGTTGAGATATTCAATCGAATTCTCGTTATACAGTATCCGCGCCAGCTGTAAGGTTTCCGCTGAAGTATCGTTAATATGTATGGAATGGTTTTCCTTATGACAAAGCGTGCGGATTTGTTTTTTCAGATTTACCAGATTGGCGCCTTGATTGGGAAGAAACAAAACAGCTACCATAGGTACTGAGCCATCAAAGCATAATTCCGCCTTTTTTGCCGCACCTGGAAAACGGTTAGAAATGCTCCCAACCCATTTTTCCCCCGAGTACACCTGGCTCATTAAAAGATGAGCGCCTCTCTGGTTCAATTCAATTTCTTTTGTATAAAAAATGGCTCCGGCAGAAGCCAGCAAAGACAACGACTGTGGAATATGCTCCCCCGCAGAGGGGAAAAGCATGACTATTTTAATATCTGGGAGCAACCTGACGGCTTCAAGGGCCATTGCGTCCAAAGAGCCGACATTTAAACCCTTGCGCATGAAGTAGTTATGATCATAGTCTCCCCAGCCTTTATGATCAACAGGCATTACAGAAACTGGCAGCTTAAGGGTGAGGCAAACCCCCAGCCTATGCGCTCCATCAAGAATCACCCCGTCATTAGTAACGGGAAGTACCGTAAGGTCCGGGTTAAACCCGTCATTATAAAGAGAATCGTGAATCGACCTGAATGAGATTAAAAAATCTTTAAGGTGATTTTTCATTCCATCCGGTTCTTTGCCGCGATTAAAAGCGAAGATGTGCTGTAAATAAAGCTCTTCACCCCAATTTTTCCCGTTTCCAGTCAGATAGCAATTTGATAACAAGGATTTTGCCAAGATATCAAACCGCTTAGGCGTCAAGAACGCTTCTGGAGGCACAGTATAGACCGGGTTATTGTTTTTCAGGTTAAGATGAGTGTATAAATGCGGGTTAAGGCGTGACATACCTTCATTTTTATTCAAAAACCTCACTTGATACTGCGTCCAATCCATGTTCACTTATCTCTCCATCAAATTTGTATCTCAAGCTACGCGTGAGCGCTCGCAAGCCTTGCAGCAGCTAACTTCAATGTATGTACGGTGTTTTGGTCAAGATTTAACGTTTCAACCCCGGGAAAGGACATTAGCTGTTTTACCACCCATGGCCCCATCCAGAGGCTGCTCAGACACACTTCATAAAACTTTCGCGTCAAGCAAGCATTAAAGTGTTGAACCGAATAAATTTTTTTACTGTCGTTATTATGTTTAAGGCGTAATAACCACTCTCTTTTCTCAAGAAAATCTTCTGGAGATGTTGATGCCTCCGCCTTAATATAAAAACTATCATGAATCCAGGATTCCCGCCTGGAGACGTTTCCACATAGAGATTGCAAATAAGGTTCACGAGCCCGAATAACAGTTTCCTGCTGAATCTTTTTTTTAGTGTTGCAAATGCTCTGTTCGTGAACACGGTATAGCCCCACTACATATGGCACATTGGCAAACCCGCACTCTTCATACCTGTGCGCCAAGTGGAGCCATAATGCATAATCCTCAGCAAAATTCATTTCTTCATCATAGTATACAGCGTTATTTTTGAAGAAACTTGCTCTGAACATGGCAAAGGGGTGGGCAATCGGGTTTCTTAATAAAATTTCACTTCTCAGCTGTTCCTGGTCTGTTGCTTTAATAACATTATTCGAGGAACTCCCAATTTTTTTAAATGAACCGCTGCAAACACATACACTCTCATTCTGCTCCATCAAATCCAGCTGCAAAGCAAATCTTTCTTTAAAGCAAATATCGTCAGCGTCCATCCTTGCAATATATTCACCCCTCGCCAAATCTAAGCCACGATTTAAAGTCTTGGTCAGACCTAAATTTTTCTCATTCTTAAACACCGTGACTCTTGGGTCTTTAATAGAATTAAGTATATCTGGGGTGGAATCTGTGGAGCAATCATCAAGAACCATAAGTTCAAAATCCGCGGCCGATTGAGCTAAAATTGAATCTATAGATTCCAGTAAATACTGTTCTCCGTTATAAACAGGAAGTATCACACTAATTTTAGGAGCCTGCCTTGAAACAATTTGCATGGTGTAACCCTTTATCAACCTTAATAAAAAAATTCCAGCAACTTTACCAAACTAAAGGCCGAAATCGACTCAAGCCCGAGTTCAACTAAAATTTTTTATATCTCCTATGATTGCCTGCTTGCTAATTATGGCCGAGCAGCATTATTTACCTCTTCCAGATACTTTTCTTTATTTTGCGCCTGATCAGGGATGCAAGCATGGTGCTCATAACTTAGATTGCCATCACTTTTCTCAATCAGCGCCTGGTATGTGCGCAGACAATTGTTGCCATCTTTCAGGGTAAAAAACTCTTCAGCCCGTTCTTCGTAAACTTGCCCGCGCGCGCATCCGGCAGCCATACTCTTCTCAAGTTCAGCCGACAATCTGTAAATATCCGGCACAACGGGTCCAAATCCATCCCGCTCGTACTCAAAATATCCTTTGGTATAGGTGTGAGTGGAGAATATGGATGGCACTTCCGGGAACTGATAGTGAATGACGGGCATGCCGATCATCGCAGCTTCCATAGCCATTGAGGAATATTCGGTAATCAGCATGCTGGCCGAGCAGAGCAAGTCCTGCACAGACCTGATCTCCGAGTATTTCTTGCAGGTAAATCTCTCGGAATACTCAAATAAGTGCACGACTCTGGAACTATACGGGTGCGGCAAAAACAGAAAGCGGTACCCGTATTTTTTTGCGATGTCTGAAAGCTCCGCACTGGAAGTGAGCGCATTCCACGCTTTATAATAATCGCTTTCAACAAACGCGTTCGCCTCGTCTTTTCCCGGCTCGCTGTGAGTATGAGGGTTGCACAAATGATCCCGCCAGGTCGGGCACACCAGAATCAGCTTGCTTTTGGGAATGGACGCTCTTTTGGCAAGAAGGGCGTCGTGCCGGGGAAAACCGGTCAGGACCAATTCCCTTGACGTATAAATGGACTGCCCATTCAGCAACGAATCATACTCTTTACGGGTAGCGCAAACAAAGAGATCGATCTTCATCCTGTTAACCCAGTTGCTGATGTCGTCTTTGGTAATTCCATGCTGCAAAAAAGCGAATTTATATTCCGGGCAGCCAACAACCCGCCTCACTCCCAGCGGATCCATAACCGGATGGTGCAAATGCGATGAAATAACCCATTCGGCATTGCAAACTGCCAAATGGTGTTCTTCGCTGCCTTGCGCTATCAGCCTGAAGCCCTCCCGCTCCAGCCGGTCCCAGTCCGGAGACTGCCGCTTGATTACAAAATAGGCGTTTTGGGAGGGGGCATTGTTCAAAACCCACCGGTACAGGTGTTCCGCGTTGTCATCCGCGAGGTCTGCCCGGTCGGACAACAACCAGCATTTTTCATATTTTGCCGCAACCTCAGGCTGCTTTGCCTTGTCCATAAGTTTCTGCGACTGTTCAGGAAGGCAGGAGACAGGGGTATAAAAAGTATTGCAGATATTTTCCTGATTCGTGAAATCCAGCAGCTCATCGCCTGAAAGCACGGGAACGGGCTTCCCATCCACAGAGATGACGAGGTGTTTATCCAGGGGCAGCCAGAACAATTGCTCCGCGCACAACAGCCTGCCCATGAAGCGTTTTTCCATCTGCTTTTCAAACAATGGAAGTATTTCTGAATTGTTCTCCATGAAGCGGCATTTTTTAAACGAGCCGGAGTAACGCGCCACGAGCATGGACTGCTTGTCAGGCGACACCTCAAGAACCTGAAACGGAACAAGGGGGAGATCAATGTTTTTAAAGGTGTTCAGCATCGCTATGCGGGTGCGCAGAGAAAGCATCGGGAGTTTTGTGAAGAAAATTTTATCCGCATCAATATGCCTGAAAACCATACGCATCAGATCCAGGAAGCCCGAAAACTCCGCATCCTTAAACTCATAAGGAATTCTTTGCTCAAGAAGCCTGTTCATGTGCCAGTGGGCGGCATAAACAACTACGTTCTGTAAGAATTCAGGGATAGCCCCCAGTTCGTTTTTAGCATAAGTCAACAGACCCAGATAGCCATAAAAAATCTTGTCTTTATACTTTTCCGCCCTGCTCCAGCCGGAAGCAACAAGACCGTCGGCAAGAATTCTCTTGCGATAGAAATAAAGCGCATCACAAAGGATGCCTATTTTATAGTTGCGGGATTGAATCAAGAACTTGTTGAGAAAATGCGCATCTTCAAAAGACGGCTTAATCCTTTCGTCAAACATCAAGTTATGCTTTTTTAATACTTCAGCCCTGATAAAGCATGAGGCGCTTGATAATTGAACAAACTCGGGGTTTACGGACAAAGCGACGATTTTGTCTCCATCGTTGAATTTAAAGCTGAGGGGGTGGTGGTTCCAGTACTGATTGGTTTTTTCGTCAAAAAGGATCAGATTGCAGGCAATCAGGTTGCCGTCGAAACCAGAGCTGTGAATGAACCGCCTTACTGTATCAAAGTAGGATTCGCAGACAAAGTCGTCCGGGTCGATAAAGGTTATCCACTCGCCTGTGGCATGTTCGAGGCCATGGTTTCTGGCGGACGCCGGCCCTCCATTCTCTTTATGACAGCAAAAAATGTTTTGAGGGTATTTGTCAGCCCATTTCCGCGCCGCCTCCAGAGTTGAATCTGTAGAGCCGTCGTCCACAAAAATCAGCTGAATGTCCGAGAAGCCCCCGGCCTGGTTAACAATGCTCTGAAAATAAGCGTCAATCCATTTGCCTGCATTAAAAGCGGCGGTAACAATTGAGAATTTAAAGTTTTGCAGGCCCATTGCATCCCCTCCAGGAAAAACTGCTTTTGAGTTCCCAGAAGGATTTGCAAGTTATATGCCGCATCAGCGCTTTTTGTTTAGGATCAAAACTGCTTCCCGGCTGTCATTAACCACACGCGTTGCCGCCCGCTTCACTTCCTCACTGGGCTGGTTAACCCCGCCATAGGCAATCGAAAAATCGGCGGCCTCGAACATGGGTATGTCATTGGCGGAATCGCCTATGGCGATTATTTTTGAGCCGGAAGAAAGTTCCCCCCTCAAGGTTTTCATCACATCGCCCTTGTGCAGCACGCTAAGCAGCCGGGGCACGCCCCGTTCGTCCAGTTCGGCATGGGAGGCAAACACACGGCAGCCCAGCTTGCCGGTAATCGGCTTTACCCACAAATCGGCGTTCCCGGTGGCGATCACGCACCGCTCCCGGTGCTCCTTTATAAAGCCGCCAAAATGCTCGTCAACCTCAATTCCTTCCGCCACCCGCCGCACAATTTCCATAGGAACATGCCCAAGCAAGTCAAATCTTTGACGAAACGACACTTCAAAGGGAACAACCCCGTCCAGCGCTTCCTGAGTAAGCCGGGCCATATCCAGGCCCAGCCCTGCCGCCTTTGCTATTTCCGGCAAAAGCTCCGCCTTTGTTACCGTTGAATCGAGATCAAATACGAATATGTTCATATTGGGGTTACACAAGAAATAAAGGAGTATTCAGCCACACTGGCGGGCGGTCAGGTCGGCCCGGCTGCGCCCTTGGGCAGAAGTTTCACAAACGGCGGGGGAAAATTCTAAAGAACCCGCCCCCGCCGCAGAAAAGAGAAAAATTAAAGCAATTTCAAAATATCCAGAATGTTTTCAAACACATAGTCCGGATTATCGTCCGGGCCAGGCCGCTTATCCTGAAATTCGCCGGTAAGCATCAGGCCGGAGGCCACGCCGGCGTTCTTTGCGCCGTCCACATCTATATGCACGTTGTCGCCCGTCATCAGCACCTGTTCTTTGGAAAGCCCCATCTCGCCCATGGCCACCTCAAACATGGTGGGGCTCGGCTTGCCTATCCACACCGCGGGCTTGCCAATGGCAAGCTCAAGCATCTTGCCGTAGCCGCCCACAGTAATTTCGGGCCCGTCTTTTTCCTTTGAGGTCACGTTCGGAATCATCACCAGAAGTTTAGAACCAGCCAGAAGCTGACGGTACATGATGTTTATGTTCCTGAAATTAAAACCGTCGCGGGCATCGCCCAGCACCAGCCATTCCGGGTTTTCCTCGTCAATCGGCAGCCCGGCGAATTCATCGGTGCCCTTGCCGTCAATGATTATGCGGATGCTTTTCGCGTTTTGCGAGCGCAAATACCCGGCAGAGGCGGAAGAAGCCGTCACCACCTTGTCGGGGCTTACTTCAAACCCATAGGCCTGAAGTTTGTCGGCCATGCTCTGGCGGCTTTGCAGGGTGGAATTGGTCAGCAGCCTGTAAGGCACCTTGCGGCGGTTGATTTCCTGAATGAATTCAAGGGCGCCGGGGCATGGTTCGCCTTTATATTCCAGCACTCCGTACACATCGAGGAGCAAACCTTTAAACGGGGGTTTGGGAGTATGGGAAGTCATAAAAACCTCGCTTCACATTGTTGAAAATAAAAATAAAATGGATGTGGATCCAAACAAACACACAATTCGGGCAAAGCCGCGAAATTCGCCTTAAGCCTGCGGCTTGCCGAATACTGCCAGATATTCCTGATTTCCCTTGGGCCCCTTGATTTGCGCCGGAACAACTCCGGCAAAGTTCAGGCCAAGCGTGCCCACACAGAACGAGACTATTTTTTTCACCGCTTTTTTCTGAAGCTCCACGTCGCGCACCACGCCATCCTTAACTTCTTTCGGCTCCAGCTCAAACTGGGGCTTGATCAGGCAAACCAGCAAACCGCCATTGCGCAAATAGCCTATGCAAACCGGCAAAATCAGAGTCAGCGAAATAAAGGACACATCGGCAACCACCACGTCCACCGCCTCCGGCAGCAAATCTTCCCCGGCGTGGCGCAGGTTCACGTTTTCCATGCATACCACCCGGTCGTCCAGGCGCAGGCTCACATCAAGCTGCCCCGTTCCCACGTCCACGGCGTAAACTCTTTCAGCTCCATATTGAAGCAGGCAGTCGGTAAATCCTCCTGTGGACGCCCCCGCGTCAAGGCAAATTTTCCCAAACACATCCAGATTAAAATGCTCTATGGCCGTGAGCAGCTTGTATCCTCCCCGGCTTACAAAACGCTCGCGTTCCTTTACGGAAACAACCGTGCCTCCGGGAAGAATTTGCCCGGGCTTGGCCACCCGCTCGAAAATTTTGGCGCGCGGAAGCAAAGCCATGACCAGGCCAGCCATAATCATGCGTTTCGCTTTTTCCCGGCTGTCCGCCAGGCCAAGCTCTTTCAGGGCCTCATCCGCCCTTTTCTTTTCAGGCAAAAGCTTTTCAATCATTCTTTCATGCAGCCAACTGGTTTTGTCAAGAGGTTGTCCTGGAGCAGATTAATTTTTAAGCGCCCCTTCTATGCTCAACGGCGAAATGAATTCCTTCGGGCGGGCGGCGCTGCTCGCCCCGCCAGAGCATTTTGCCAGAAGCAATCTTTCAATGTTAAAGTGCTCTGGTCTTTTAAAAAAGCCCTGTCAATTGAGAGCCTCCCGCCAAACACGGCATAGGTGCTCGTATTCACCGGCAAGCCTCAGAATCCGCCCCATTTCATCCCCGTGTTCCTGGGTTTCGGCAAGCCACAAAAGGCCCAGCACGTTAAAATACCGGCTGTTGTCCCAAAGGGTTTGAAGCCTCTGCCAGGTAGCCATAAACCGGGTTTTAAGGATAGGAAGCGGGTTGACCAGAAGCGCCTGCCCCTGCTCGCGCATCAGGTGCAAAAGGGCCAGGGCCTGCTCAAGCTCGTTTCTCGTTTCCTTCAGAAAAAGCGGGGACAAGGCGGCCTTGTCCAAGCCGGAGTCAAAAGGCGCGTCCGCCATATTCGCCCGGTCAAGCGCCCTGTCCAGATATTTACGCAAAAAACAACGCTGGGCGCGCAGCCAGAACGTGCGCTCGGAACGCTCATGCCCGGAGATCGATTCAAGATCCAAAAAGCCCTCGGAATCGGCATCCTTTCCCCTCCGGCAGGTTATCCAGGCTCTGGCGTTCCTGATCCCGCCTTCTGGGCAGGCTTTCTGCCAGCTGCCCGTTCTGAAGTATTCCGCCATCAGCCCGAATGCCGTTTCCGGCAGTATCGCGGTGCGGCAAGCGCACCCCGGCGGGCAGGGGTCGTTAAACGGCCGGGGGTGGTCGGGAAGATCCGGCTCCAGCGAGCAGACCCCCTCCTGATACGCGGCGGTGTCCCAAGGCTGGGCCGTGGCCAGAAAAAAAGCCAGAACCGGAACCTTCAGCCCGGCGGCAAGGTGCATTGTTCCGGTATCGTTGGTTACCAGCATTTCGCACATCTCCAGCACTCCACCCAGACCGGGCAAATCCGTGCCCCCAAGCAAATTCAAATAGGGAGCCTCCGCTTTTGCCGCATATTTTTCACCCAGCTTAAGTTCGCCGCTCGAGCCCAGAAGCACAGGCATAAAGCCGAAATCCCGCCAGAGCATTCCCCCCAGCCCGGCAAAAAACGCGGTGGGCCAGCGGCGGCGGTCGTCGCTCGCCCCCAGCTGAAACCCCACAAACCCTTCCACCTTCTTTCCACCCCAGCCCGCGGAGGCTTTCTCCGCAGCCGAGCGCATCTTTTCTTCCATTTCAGCCCGCGCCTTTTCAGAAGCTCCAAGCAGGCCGTAGCGCGGCCACACCGCTCCAAGGCCGCAAATCTTGCGAAACACGTCCACCAGGTTGCAGGGGGAATTTTCGCGCTTGCGGCTGGAAGCCTGCAAATATGTAGCCCAGGCATTGGAGTTGTTCATAAAGCCGAACTCGTCCACCCCGAACCCAAGAAAAGGCACGCCCGGTTCGCCTTCGCCGCCCTCTGCAAGATAGCGCACAAGCATGCGCGCGCTCAGGGTGGGGGTGAGGTTCACTATCAGCTCGGGCCCGAAATCCCGCTTCACTTTCCCGCGCCAGGCGTGAAGCGCGCCCAGAGCCTGCATCCAGTTCCCATCAACTTCCTTTAACAGCACGGAACCAGGAAAAGAGGCCGTAAAGCTCACATCGGCAAGCAGCTTCGCGGCAGGGGAGAACTGTTCGAGGCAGGCCAGCCCCACCTCATGCCCCAGGTCGAAAAACCCGGAAATCACAGGCTGGGTTTGCAGCAAATCCCCGAAACGGGTCAGGTTTACAATCAGAATTTTCATGCTTATGTTTTAAAACAGTTGTATTATAAAGTGAAAAGACTATAACCCAGACCGGGCAAGACGCAAATTGAATTTTCAGGTTGCATGATTTATAGTTATCCCTGAAAAGTGCTGTTTTTAAAATTATTATGCGGCAATCCGCTCCAATCATACATTCTTTTCAAATGAGGTTTCCCCGATGTCTTTTCAAGATGAATGCTTCCGCTACCATGCAGACGGACGCAAAGGCAAAATTGAAATAGTGCCTTCCAAGCCTTGCTCCACCCAGAAACATCTTTCCATGGCCTATACGCCGGGCGTGGCTGAAATCTGCCGGGCCATCGCCGCAAGCCCCGAAGCGGTTTACGACTATACCGCCAGGGGCAACCTGGTGGCGGTTGTAACCAACGGAACCGCGGTGCTGGGGCTTGGCAACATCGGCCCGCTTGCGGCAAAACCGGTCATGGAAGGCAAATCCGTTCTATTCAAATTGTTTGCCGATGTAGACGCATTCGACATCTGCCTTGACGCCAGAAATCCCCGTCAGGTTATCGAATGCGTCCAGGCCCTTGCTCCCACCTTCGGGGGCATAAATCTTGAAGACATCAAAGCCCCTGAATGTTTCCAGATCGAGCAGGAGCTGATCGACTCAATGGGCATTCCGGTGCTGCACGACGACCAGCACGGCACCGCAGTGGTGCTGGGCGCCGCCCTGATTAACGCCATGTATCTGGCCGGGAAAAAACCCAGCGAACTGAAAGTGGTGATCAGCGGAGCCGGAGCCGCCGGAATTGCCGGCGCGAAATTCCTGATCAGCCTGGGCATTCCGGCCCGGAACATTTATATGTTCGATTCGGTCGGCCTGATTCACCAGGGCAGAGAAGGCCTTCCCGCCTCCAAGCAGCAATTCATGCAGGAAAAAGACCTTTCCCTGGCCAAGGCCATGGAAGGGGCGGACTGTTTCATCGGCTGCTCGGCACGGGACATCATAAACCAGGACATGGTTAAAAAAATGGCCGCCAATCCGATTATTTTCGCATGCGCCAACCCCGACCCGGAAATTCCATATCCGGAAGCCAAGGCCGCCCGCCCGGATGCGATCGTGGCCACCGGCCGCTCGGATTTCCCCAATCAGGTGAACAACGTGCTCGGCTTCCCCTTCCTGTTCAGGGCCGCTCTCGACTGCAAGGCAGAGCGGTTTACCGAAGGAATGAAAATAGCCGCCGCCAAGGCTGTTGCCCTGCTTGCCCGCACGGCCCCCGCCCCAGAGGTGCTGGAGGCATATGGGCTGACCGGGCGTGAATTTGGGGTGGAATCGCTCCTGCCCCTGCCGTTCGATTTGCGCCTTGCCGAAGTTGTGCCGCCCGCAGTTGTGAAGGCGGCAAATAATGACGGCGTGGCCCAAAAACATTTGGACCTGGCCGCCTACCCCAAAGAACTGAGAAAACGGATGACGGACCTGCGACAGAGACTGGACCGTATCATATAGTGTTAGTTTTCAAGGAGAACTTCTTTATGAGCCCGAATATAAAAGCACTGCCCTGGGCAGAATGTTTCGCCCCAGGCAACCCGGCCGTTGAAGCCGCAATTGTTTTTGCATGGGAAAATGAAAAAACCTGCGACTGCTTCGACGCCCTGAAAGACGCCCCCGAGCTTAAGGATTTCACAGGAAAATCCAGCCAGACGGCCGTTGTATACAGCAAAGACGCAGAAGGCCCGGAGCGGATAATTCTGGCCGGCCTTGGCAAACCGGAAGACTTTGACCTGCCGGTTTTGCGCATGGCCGCCGCAACCGCCATGCGGCGCGCGCGCGAGCTGAAGCTCAAAAAAGCCGGCCTGGTTATAGACCAGTTGCTTTGCACCATCGGCAAAGGCGGCATCAAACAGTTTGATGAGGCCACCATCGCCCGCGAGGCAGCCGTAAGCGCCGCCCATGCGCTTTACAGCTACACCCGCTTTCACACGAAAAACAAGGAAAAAGCCTCCAGCGTAGAGAGCTTCGTGCTGATTAACAAAAAGCCCCCGCGCAAAGAAATCACAGAGCAGACCGCCCGGCTGACTCAGGCGGTGAGCGCCGGAATGCGCCTTGCCAAAGACCTGTGCAACGGCCCGGCCAATATAATCACCCCTGCCGCCATGGAAGAAGCGGCGGCCTATGTGGCCGCCCGGCATGGGTTCAAAATATCGGTCCTGCGCGAGAATGAAATACGCGAAAAAGGCATGGGCTCATACGCCGCCGTGTTTAACGGCTCTGCTCTCGGAGGACGGCTGGTCATTCTGGAGTGGGCTCCAGAGGGCATGGAAAACACCCCTCCGCTCGTGTTCATAGGCAAGGGGCTGACCTTCGATTCCGGCGGAATAAGCATCAAGCCCGCTGCGGGCATGCATGAAATGAAAAGCGACATGGCCGGAGCTGCCGCGGTTCTCGGCATGTGCGAAGCGCTGGGCCGCCTCAAAGGGCCGCGCCGCGTGGTGGCCATGCTGGCCTGCGCCGAAAACATGCCGGACGGAGCGGCAATGTGCCCGGGCGACATTGTAACTTCGCTTTCCGGGCAAACCATTGAAATACAGAACACCGACGCCGAAGGCAGGCTGGTGCTCTGCGACACACTTACTTATGCGGAGCGGGAATACAAGCCGCTTGCCATTATCGACATCGCAACCCTCACCGGGGCCTGCCGGGTGGCGTTGGGAACAGAGATCGCCGGCATGTTCTGCACAGATGAAGAACTTCAGAAATTCGCCCTGGAAGCGGGCCAACTTAACGGAGACCGCTGCTGGCCCTTGCCCGTGTGGGACGAATATTTTGAAAACATGAAGAGCATTGTAGCCGACATGTCCAACGCCGGATCCCGTGAGGGGGGGGCAATAAACGCCGCTCTCTTCCTGAAGCAGTTTGTTTCCAGGGAACAACCCTGGATGCACCTGGACATTGCCGGTCCGGCATATAACGAGAAAGGCAACGCACTGCGCGAACCCGGCTCCACCGGTTTTGGCCTGCGCCTGCTGCTTGACATTGCGCTGAACTGGGAATAACGCCGGGCGGGAGAACCTGAAAAAATTGAAAAACCGGGTTCTCCCGCACCTCGGGCCAATAACCTTTAACCGTAAAGCAAGCTGCCTTGCTCTTCCGGCCGCAAAAGCTCAAACCTGGTTTTCAGGGCTTGAGGCTGCTTTCATAATGAGAACATGAAATACCTGGGCATTGATTACGGCGATGAACGCATAGGGCTGGCGATTTCCGACCATGAAGAGCGCATGGCCTTCGCCCTTGCGACCCTGAGCCGTAAAACACTGCCGTCCAAGGAGGCGTTTTACGCCGCACTTTTGAATATTATCGAGGAGCATAATGCCGAAGGCGTGGTTGTGGGGCTTCCCCTGCCCTTAACCCGGCATCCGGACGTTTCCCAGGAACCTCCCACCTGCCGTAAGGCCCGTAATTTCGCCGCGCGCCTGGCCCGCCGCTGCCCCGTGCCAATTTACCTTATCAATGAGGCTCTTTCCTCCAGCGAGGCGGAATCCCGCCTGCAGGAGGCAGGGTTCAAGGGCCAAAAGCTCAAAGAAAAGCTGGATGCCGAAGCGGCAGCCGTTATATTGCAGCAATTTTTAAACCTGCCCCAGGAGAAGCGCACCCGCTATGAACCTTGACAATTCTTCCGGACAAAAGCCCGGCAAAATCGACTTGCGCAAAATCCTCAAAACCGTCCTCATCCTGTGCGCAGTGCTGATTGCCGGCGTTTGCTTCGAATCCTGGAGATTTATGAACACCCCGGCGGAAGAGCCGGGCCGCAACATCGTGCTTGAAATCATCCCCGGGCACACCTTTACCGATGTGGCCAACCGCCTGCACAAGGCAGGGGCTATCAGCAGCGTGGAGAAATTCAAAATTCTCGCGCGCCTGCGGGGCGAAGCCGGCATGATTCAGGCTGGCGTGTTTGAATTCAATACCGCCTGGACGCCCGCAGAAGTGCTTCACCAGCTGGTGTACGGCAAGCCCACGCTTGAAAGGCTCACCATCCGCGAAGGCCTGCCCTGGTGGGAAGTGGCAAAAGAGGTTGAGCGCCAAGGCTTTGCAAAAGCCGAAGACTTCAAGGCCATTATTCACGACAAGGACTTTCTGCGTGAAATGGGCATCCCGTTTGATAGCGCCGAAGGGTTCCTGTACCCGGACACATACTTTCTGAAAAAACCGCCGGAAGAGCTTACCCCTGCCCAGGCCCGCGCAGTTGCCGCCCGCATGATCAACACTTTTTGGCAGCGGGGCGTTAAAATATGGGGCGACACCCGCCCGGCCAAAGACGAGCTGTTCTATCTGCTTGTAATGGCCTCGCTGGTGGAAAAGGAAACGGGGGTGCCGGAAGAACGCGCCAGGGTAGCCGGGGTTTACGCGAACCGCATGCGGGCGAACATGCTTCTGCAGTGCGACCCCACCATAATCTACGGGCTTGGCGAAGAATTTGACGGCCGCCTGCGCAGACACCATCTGGATGATGCCTCCAACAAATACAACACATACCAGCATGCGGGTCTGCCGCCCGGCCCCATCTGCTCCCCGGGAATGGCCGCGCTTCAGGCTGCGAATGAACCGGAAAAACACAGCTACTATTATTTTGTGGCTACCGGCAAGCCCGACGGAACCCACAATTTCAACACCAGCCTGAAAGACCATAACCGCGATGTGGCCAAGTATGTGGCGGAGCTGAAGCGCCAGAAGGCGGAAGCGAAGAAACGCGCCCGCGAAGAAGAAAAGGCCCGCGCAAAGGCAGCGGAAAACGCAACCGCGGAAAACGCAACCATGGAAGAATCGCAAAACGCCACTGCGCCAACCGGCAACACTACGGAACAGCCCGGCGGCATGGATGAAAAAATAAAACTGGTTGAGGACGAGCTTGAACTAGGCCAAAACGCCAGAT